>NZ_JADPJR010000069.1:0-150099 GCF_023073535.1 Bradyrhizobium sp. 179
AGGATGATCGAGCAACATCGTCGTCTCCAGGTTGAATGGATGCAACCTCAGTCTGGCCTCAGACTTGGTCGCTATCCACCCCCATGGAATCTTCGTCGCTTCGCTCCTCGCGATGACGGAATGTGGAGTGACGGCATCGCGCTTTCAATTCGCATTTCAATGGCAGGCACACCTTCGCATCCTCGCGGCTTGTTCGCCCGAGCTCTGCTTCGATGCCTTGCCCTCATAATTGAAAGAGGGCGCAGGGAAGACCGGGAGCCGGTTGGCTCCCATGGACCGCCATGCCAAGAGCAGGTTGCGTGTGCTTCATGCATAGCGGACAACAGGGCAACCGGAGACATCCCGACCTTCCCTGCGCGGATGGTTGGAACGGCTTATGTCGCGCTCTCCCCGGGGAGCGATGCACTATTGCCCCCGTCGCCTTGCCGATGGCTGATGCCGCGGTCCGGTTGGGCCGCTCACATCACCGCAAGACTTGGCGCACAGACCCCGGGCGCCAGGACCACACGATTTTGCCGTACGCCGATCACACCGGTCGAGCGCGCGAGGCTCTTCGCTCACGGCTGTCCGCCCTGCGAAGCTCTTCGCGCCGATGTGACCTAGCGTCCACCGCCGCCCGGCCCGCGTGTCGTGACGATCGCGATACGCCCTTCTTGCTTGGGTCGGGTTGTCGGACGCATACGCTATTTCCGAATTTCGGTAAAGCGGAATATTTTGGATGGCGCGGGTTGACCCGCGGCTTGGTGTTTCGCCCCGCCGGAAACGCGATATCATGTAGCCTGGACGGAGTGCAGCGTAATCCCATCCGTGCGGAGACAGCGCTCCCGGATTACGGTTTGCTCCGTCCGGGCTGCGCCCGTTATCGCGCGTGACTGCTTCAACATCGTCCTTGCGCTTGCAATGGCGCAGGCGGCGACAACGGCGATCTTCAGCTCACAATGTATGCCGCAAAAGAACGACCCGCCGCTCGATGAAGCGGCGGGTCCTTGCAACGAAGCCCGGCTCGCTACCAGTTGCGATAGCTGCCGGTCAGCGTGCCGTTGTTGTTGCCGTCAGGACCGACATCGCCCTGCGTTGAGCTCGGGGTCGGATGGCGGGTGCCGTTGTACGCGCCATACGGTCCGGCGACATCCGGATAGTACGCGCGCGGCTGAACCGGTTCGTAGGCGGGTGCCGTGCGGTCCCAACCCACGCGCGGCCCGTTCCAGTCGTAGCCCTGCGCCGATGCGGCTGTTGCGCCTGCGACGAGCGATGCCGTGACCAGGCAGAGGAGTTTTGACTTGTTCTGCATTGAAGATGCTCCTTGCTTGTGTGGGGGCCAACGGTTGCAATGCGGGAGCGTTCCGGACGTATTGGCCGGGGTGCGATCAACTCCGATCAACTGGTTATGAATCGCGTGCCGCGGAACGAAATGGCTGCAAGGGGGACGGAAATTCCGGGCGTTCTGCCGCACCATGTTCCCCGTTAATCCCGTGCCTTAACCAAAAATTAATTATACGTTTGCGGGCGGGCGACAGCCCGGCCTAGCGTGTGGTGGGGGAGCCGCCACCCGCGAAGCCAAACGAGTTGGTGCGTATGATGATATCGAGATCACAAGGGGCGCTATTCGCCTCGCTCAGCGCAGCCGCGCTGCTCCTTAGCCCCAGCGATAGTTTTGCCAGACCTGGTGGCGCCGCGCCCCACGGGCTGGCCGCCGCGCCTCCGAATGCAATGGCGCGTGCGCCGATCGGGCCTGGCGCCCGATTCCACCGGCGCAGCAATCCCTGGGTCTATTGGCCCGGCGGTGGCGGGTTCTTCTACGACGGTGCGACGTATAGCCAGCCTTTCGGCGAGGCGGCTCAGTCGTTCTCCAGCGATGTGCGCTATACCTATACGTATGACGTTCCCTGGGATTGGGCGCACCGATTCCCGCCGAATGTCGTGCCGTCCGACCGGCCCTATGTGCCGAGCTGCCCGACGGAGCAGGTGACGGTGCCCGGCCGCGGCGGCGGCGAGCACACCGTCAACATCATGCGCTGCTACTGAGCGAGACCGTGTACTCATAAAGCAATGTGGGCTCCCGAGGGCCGAGCGGAAGGTCCGCTCGGTGAGACATAGCGGACTAGATTCGCTCACCCCGAGTTCTCCGCTTCTTGACCCCGAGCCGGGGTCGGATTTGCGGCAGCCGCGCGTCCATTGCCAGCGGAGCTTGCCCACGCTCTTGGACCGTTCCTATGCGGCGCGAACGTAGCCGTAGCGCAGGTTCGATGGTTGCTTGGAAGCTTGCGTGTACTCGTTCTTGAGCGCCGCGAGGCGGTCCTCGGAAAAGGCTGGCATCCTGGTATTCTCGGCCGCCTTCAGCTTGATCTTGTAGAATCTGGTTGCGTTGCCCGCGAAGATCAGCTGCTTGGTAGCGCTGTTGGCGTCGCCAAGCGGTGCAAAGCCGTACTTCTTCTGCATATCCTCCGGAATTTCGAGCCGGCGCAGCGCCTCGATCTGCCACTGTGGTGAACCGTACCAGACCGAGTCGGTGCCCCACATGACGTGGTCAACACCCATCCCCTTTATCAGCGTGCCAATGAGCGCGGCGCAGAACTTCGGATGCGCCACCGCCGAGTTGGCAAAGGACGTGCCGAGCTCGGCATAGACGTTGGTGACGCCGAACTTCTGAGGGATTTCCGCGAGATCGGTTGCCCACTGGATACGGCCGGTCTGCTCGAAATCCGCCCACGCACGATCGGGCAGCTCGAGGAACGGCCGCAGCGCCGAATGATAGATCACGAAGTTCATCTGCGGCCAATCTTTCGCGGCTTTTCCGATGTCCCACGCCGTTGCATATTCCCAGACGCCGGCGAACGACTTCTCGTAATCGGGCGGCAGCAACCCCTTGTGGATACACAGCGTGTTGATGCCGGCTTTCACTGCTTTCTCGTAGAACGGATACATCACCTGCTCGTCGTCGAGCCGCCATGGGAACTTCGAGGGCGCCAGCGGATCACCAATCGTATAGGACTTCCAGGAATCCGGTTTGTAGATCTCGATCGCCTTGTCCACCTCGTCCATCCAGCCGGGTTGCTTGGGGGTGATGACGCTATGCGCCAGCAGGCGGCGCGAACCGGCGAAGTCGTTGATCAGTTCTCGCGCCTTGACGATCTGCTCATTGGACAGCAGCCACCAACTCGGGTCGTCGAAGGGCGCGCCGCTCAGGAGCGCCATGTTTGTGTCGCTGTCGTAGTAGATCTCTTTCACATAGTTCTGGAACTTGTAGCGGGCGAGCGAGGAGACGCCTTCCTCCTTCATCTTCGGATTCCAGTGCTGGCTCGCAAAGTCCGCCAGCCCCAACAGCTCCTTGTGGTCGAAGTCGTCCCGCACGAAATGAGTCTGGACATCGAAGATGAATTGGCCTGCAAGGCTCTGCGCGCGGGCCAGCATCAGCTCAGGCTCGCGGGCTTCAGCGGGCGCGACCTGGAAAACATTGCCGTAGATGTCGTTCATGGCGAGGAACGCTGCCGCCATGCCGCAGCTCGTGTGCAAGAACTGCCTGCGGCTCAAGCCGAGGTGCCTGCCGTTGACATCAGCGAGCTCGTTGATCCGTGCCTCGACTTTCTTTTGCGTATCGCTCTGCGGGGGCGGGAGATACTCGCCATTGGAGACAATCTGGGTAGGGATAGGCGTTGCCGCCGATGCCGCCTCCGCGCCCGCGACGAGACGCTGTTCTCGCTCACTAAGCCAGGTGCTCATTGTTGTCCTCCCGTTTGTTGGCCGTCGACCGCGCTAGGTGCGCGCATGAGGCGCGTGTGGCTACTCCCAATCCGTTGGCAGGACCGAGTAGTCGTACCTCTCCGGTTCAGCTACGCATGAAGCCATCACGCGGCCAAAGCCTAGGCGAATCTCTGCATCGCTTCATCCTGCGAGAGCGGCAGGCATACCCGAGAAACCACTTGCGGTTATGGGTATCATCGCTGATTCAATGCTCAAACTTCTACTCGCGCAAGCGATGTGATTCGGCAGTCACGCTGTCCCAACGCCACATCATTCTTTATTCTTTCATCTGATTTTCGGCCCAGCCATCGCAGTTCGTGCAACCATCGAACGTGATAAGCTGTTTCCATCCTCCTCAAGGTGCGATGAGGATCGAATGAAGCGGCGGGAGTTCACAGCGGCTACTAAGGTGCTGCTCGATTCGCAAAAGCGTGCGGTGGCTCAGCTGGCTGGCCGTGCTGTTTGTGCCGCTTTTGAGGGATGAGCGGACATCTGGAGCACCCAAACTAAGCGCGTGATCTATGAGTACACGCCCTAGCCCAGCTCGAAGCTGGTCACGCGGTCGATCCGCAGCGGCCGGATCGGTCCCGTGTACATCCGCGCCGTCTCGAACACTGGTTTGAGCCCGAGCTCGCCCGCGAGCGCGATGGCCTCGCGATTGACGGCGGGGACATCGAGGAAGACCTCGCCGCCGGCCACACCTGCAAGCAGGGCCTGAACGATCGCTTCCGCCGCCGCGCGATCGTCGGCAACGAGCGGAGCGATCTTGTGACCCGTTTGGCACGGCCGGATCACGCCCCATGCGGACAGCTTGCCGTCGCGCAGCAGCGCGCGGCCGACATGGCCTGATGTGTTGATCCAGGCGTGCAGGAACGCGCTACGCGCGGCAGGGAAGACGGTGGCGTCATCGGCTTCAACACGTGCAAACGGGATGTTATCGAGGGCGACGACATCGGCAGGCGGTTTCGGTGGCGCGGCCACGGTGCCGCCATAGCGGATATTGGCGTAGGCGAGCTGGAAGCCCGATTTTCTGTAATTGTCCTGCTGCGCGACCACGCCATCGAGCCCGATCACGCGAGTGCCCGCATGCGCGATCGCCGCGTTCCAGATGCGCAGGCCATGGCCTTTGCCGCGAAAACTCTCGCGCACGATATAGAAGCCGAGGAAGGCGAAGCGGTCATTGTAATTGACGCAGGAGACGGTCGCGACCGGCTCGCCGTTGATCTCGCCGAGAAAGAAGCCTTGCGCATCGGGGATCGCGAAGCAGGCGGCGTCGGCAAGGCCCGGATTCCAGCTCTCGGCCGCGGCCCAGTCGATGGGGACGGCGATCTCCTCCGGACGCAAATTGCGGATCTGCAAATCGCTCATGACGAATGCTCTCGACGATGGACCTGCCGGCGGGTCTGGAGGTAGAAGGCCTCATGATAGGTCGGGCATGCGGCTCGCCTCAACGATATTCACAAGGGATGATCGGTCATGGCGGAGAAGGTTGCACTCGTCACCGCGGGCGGCAGCGGCATGGGGGCTGGGGCGGCACGGCGGCTGGCAACAGATGGGTTTCGCGTCGCGATCCTGTCGTCCTCCGGCAAAGGCGAGGCCCTCGCCGCCGAGCTCGGCGGCTTCGGCGTCACCGGTTCGAACAAGTCCAATGACGATCTGAAGCACCTCGTTGAGGGCGCGATGACCAGATGGGGGCGGATCGACGTGCTCGTCAACAGCGCCGGCCACGGACCGCGCGCGCCAATCACGGAGATCACCGACGAGCAATGGCATGCCGGGCTCGATACGTACCTTCTCAACGTGATCCGTCCCACCCGGCTGGTCACGCCAGTGATGCAGTCGCAGAGGAGCGGCGCCATCATCAACATCTCGACCGCCTGGGCGTTCGAGCCGAGCGCGATGTTTCCGACTTCGGCCGTATTCCGGGCAGGGCTTGCTGCCTTCACGAAAATCTTCACCGACGCGCATGCGGCCGACAACATCCGCATGAACAACGTGCTGCCGGGCTGGATCGACAGCCTGCCGCAGACCGAGGCGCGGCGCGACAGCGTGCCGATGAAGCGCTACGGCAAGGTCGAGGAGATCGCGGCGACGGTCTCGTTTCTGGCCTCCGACGGCGCGGCCTACATCACCGGTCAGAATATCCGCGTCGACGGCGGACTGACGCGCTCGGTTTGAGCGGCGCCTCAATGTGAGGCGAGGAGCCGCGCCAGTTCCGGCAGGATCTTGTAGCGCGCAATCTCGTGCGGATATTCGCCGCGATTGGCGAGCAGGATCAGGCCGAGCCGTCGCGCCGGCACGAGACCGATATAGCCGGAGGCGTTGTTGAGACCGCCCGGCTTGTCCACGACGGTGACGCCGGGCAGATGCACGCTCTCCCAGGCCATGCCCTGTCCGAATTTCTCGTCGATGCGGTGGGCCTCATGCTGGGTCATCCGCAACGCCTCGCGCAGATGAGGATCGAGCGAGCGGCCATCGATGCAGGCGGCAACGAAGCGCGCGAGATCCCGCGCCGAAGAGAACATCTGGCCCGTGCCGGAAAAGTCAAAATAGCTCTGCTGGTTGCCAATCGGGCCGATTGCCATGCCCTGGTCCGAATAGCCCTGGACCACGCGCCGTATCCAGGCCTCGTCCATGACAGCGCGGTTGTCTTCGCCGCGCTCGGGGACACAGGTCGCGGTCATGCCGAGTGGTCCAAGGATGCGCTGTTCGAACAGGGCCGCGATCGGAGCGCCGTAGCGGCGCTCGAGCACGAGCTGAAGCAGGACGTAGCCGGCATGGGTGTAGATGCGCTGCCGTCCGGGTGCGACGCCGGGCGGCGGTGCGAAGGCGTTCAGCATGGCGATGAACTGGTCGCGCGTAAACTGCTCGTCCGGCCAGGGCGGATGATCGGTCGGCAGCAACAGCCCCGAGCTGTGCGTGACCAGCTCGCCGATGGTGACGCGGCGGACGTAGTCGCCGTTCAGCTCGGGAAGGTATTTCGGCAAGCGGTTGTCGAGCCGCAGCTCGCCGCGCAGCGCACCGAGCGCCACGAGAGTCGCCTCGAAGGGTTTTCGCAAGGAGGCGACATTGAACAGCGTGTCCGGCGTCACCGGCCGTTTTGCCGCATCATCGGCAAAGCCGTAGGTGAAGAACTCGACATGGCGGCCGGCATAGAGGGCGGCGGCAAGTCCGCCCGCATGATCCGGCGTCGCGGTCGCCGCAAGCCCGTTTGCGACGATGTCGCGCATCTGCGCAATCATGTCGGAATCCGCCGAGGCGCGGCCGGGCAAGGCCAGTGCGAGTGGAACAAGCGCTGCCCGGGAGAGCGACCGCCGGGTGAGGTGCGATGAGGTGGCAACTGACGGCACGGCTCTGACGCATGATGTGATGCCCCCGCCGGGCCCGTCTTAACGTGACCGCGGGCACGGCCCAATTCACGATTGCGCGTTGCGGGTTCCGCCTGGCGGGGCCTGCACCCCAAATCACTTAGCCTGTGGGCTAACAATGATTGACGCGAGGCGGTGCTGGCGCTATAGTTAGCTTCATGGCTAACCAATTGTCCCGGCTCGACCAGATCTTTGCCGCGCTCGCCGACCCCACGCGGCGGGCGATCGTGATGCGGCTCTGCGCGGGCGAGGCCTCCGTCGGCGAGCTCGCCGATCCCTTCGACATGGCGCTGCCGAGTTTCATGAAACACATCCATGTGCTGGAGACGAGCGGGCTGGTGCTGTCGGAGAAATCCGGCCGCGTCCGTACCTGCCGCCTCAGCCCGGATGCGCTCATCAGCGCGGAAGACTGGTTCCAGCAGCAGCGTGCGGTCTGGGAGATGCGGCTCGACCGGTTCGAAGCCTATGTGATGAAGCTCAAAAAAGAGAAGGAGAGGGCGGCCGCCAAGCGTCCGTCCCGGACAACCAAACGGAAAGGTTCTGAGTGATGACGAGTTCTGCCAATGCCGCCCTTTCGCAATGGTCGCTCGACCGCGAGATCGTGATGTCGCGCGTCATCGACGCGCCGCGCGATCTCGTGTTCGAGGCCTGGTCCGATCCGAAACACCTGCCGCAATGGTTCGGACCGAAGGGGTTTAAGGTCGAGACCTTCGAAATCGACGTGCGCGTCGGCGGCGTTTGGCGCTTCAACATGGTCGGCCCCGACGGCACCGTCTATCCGAACCGCATGCGCTTCCGCCGCATCGAGCGGCCGTCTCTGATGGAGATGGATCACGGCGCCGACCAGGACGACGATCCCGGCCTGTTCCGCTTCACCGTCACCTTTGCCGAGCAAAGCAACGGCAAGACCGTGCTGACGCTGCGCCAATTGGCCTCGAGCACCGCGCAGCGCGACGCCATGATCGGATTCGGCGCCGTCGAATACGGCTACCAGACGCTGGACAAGCTGGCGGTGTATGTGGCCGGGATGAAAGGCTGAGAAGGGCGCAGTCATTCCGAGATCGATGCTTCGCATTGAGGTGGCTGCACGCGTTTTAGGTTCAGCAGCTCGGAAGGTTCTAAGTTCGGCAGCTCGGCACAGTCGGTGCGGCCCCAGCGGAGGGAATTCGCCGGGGTCGCATTAACGCGTGGCTCGGTCGTGCTCGGCTTTCGGAGGACCTGACCGATTGTCCCGCTAACGTCGCGGTGTGGTGCCGTCTGACGGTGGGGTAGTCTCGTTGCGCATGCCTTTGGGACTGGAGGCACCTTGTCCGCCGCGCTCCACATGCGTGATGTCGCCACCGCCGCCGGCTCCGGAACCGCCTGCGCCCGCACCGCCTGCGCCCGCACCGCCTCCATCGCCCGAACCTGCGCCGGCTCCCGCGCCCGCACCGGCGCCGGCACCAGCTCCGCCGCCGGCGCCCCCAGCACCACCACCGGCGCCGCCGCCGCCCGCTTGTGCGAACGCTGCGCCGACTGAAGCGCCGGCCAGCATCGCGGCCGTGAAGATCGTCAGAAGTGTCTTACGCATGATCTTGCTCCTTGAAGTTTTACCACGGACCAATCACGCGCGTCGCCAACCGTTCCTACGTTCATTGATGTTGGAGGACCTTCCGGCGGTGGACCGAAACGCCCGGCTCCGATGCAGGTCGCCTGCGGCAATCAGCCCGGTACCCTTAGGAACAATCGCCCCTTCTTCCCGGTTGCGGCACGAAGCCACTCAAACGGAGGACAGGAAAATGGCTGACGCAGCCCGCGATACGTTCGTGGTCGGACTACGCAATGCGCACGCGATGGAAATTCAAGCGAGAGAACTGATGGAGCGCCAGTCGGAGCGGCTGGACGAATATCCCGAAGTCAAGGCAAAGGTCACCGCGCACCTTCAAGAAACCAATGAGCAACTGAATCGGCTGGAGAAGTGCCTTGAGGCCTGCGGCGAGAGCACGTCCGGCCTGAAGGACACGGCGCAGTCGGTCATGGCCAATATGATGGCGATGGCGCATTCGGTCGCCGGCGACGAGATCCTCAAGAACACCTTCGCCAACAACGCGTTCGAGAATTTCGAGATCGCCGCCTACAAGTCGCTCCTGACGCTCTGCGGCGCCGCCGGTGCGCCCGAAGCCAAGCCGCTGCTCGAAGCCTCGTTGAAGGAAGAGCAGCGTATGGCCGCCTGGATCGATTCAAATGTCGAGAAGGTGACCATGGAGTACCTGACGCATCAGCGCCAGGCCGCGTAGCTCTCCGCGTTCCCAGGATATCGAACCACCGGCGCGCCAGGGCGGCCGGTGGTTTCTCACGCTTGCAATGGGGGCGTGCGTTCGGCGCCGAGGAACGATCGCTGCACTCCGGCTTTGGCAGTGATGACGCACATCATCTTCAGTGACTATCGCAACCCCGCCGCCGAGCAGGCCTTCGAGATCGCCTGGGATTTTCTCGCGCGGACCGGCGCCATTCACGACGAATTCGAGGCCTGCGTGTTCCTGGCGCAACGTATCGCCGTGATGTTGGACGAGGGGCAGACGAACCGGATCCGCATGGCCAATCGCGCGATCTCCGAATACCAGCATCATGTGGACGTAGCCGATAGCCTCATCCGCAGCGGCGGCCGCCGTGCCGAGGGACGTTCCTGACCGTCATTCGCCTTTGAGGCCGGCGTCGCGGATCAGCTTGCTCCATTTCTGCGTCTCGTTGTCGATGAATTGGCCGAACTCGGCCGCGGTGCCGGGGCGCACTTCGAGGCCCTGGGCGGTCAGCTTGTCCTTGATTGCGGGTTCGGCGAGCGCGCGCAGCACCTCAGCCTGGAGCTTGTCGAGGATCGTGCGTGGTGTCGTCGATGGCGCCATGAAGCCGTACCAACCGGCGGCGGCCACGTTGGGAAAGCCCTGTTCGCGCAAGGTCGGCGCCTGCGGGTAGAGCGCGCTGCGCTCGGGCGAAGCAACGCCGAGCACGATGAACTTGCCGCTCTGGATGTAGGGCAGCGCGGTCGGCAGCGCCGTCAGCGTGGCGTCGACACGGCCGGCAAGCAGCTCGGTGTAGGAGGCGGCGTCGCCGCGGAACGGGATGTTGAGGCCCTTGACGCCGGCGTCCCGGAACAGGAGCTCGCCGGCAAGGTGCGGTTGCGAGCCCGCGCCGGGCGAAGCGAAGGTGAGGCCGTCGGGCTTCGATTTGCCGTAGGCGATCATCTCCGGCAGCGTCTTGAACGGCGCGTCCGCGCTGATGATCAAGAATAGCGGCGCGATGACCGCCATTGCCACCGGTTGCAGATCCTTTCGCTCGTAGGTCAGCTTGCCGAACAGCGCTTCGGCGGTGGCATAGGGGGCTGCGCCATAGAGAATGGTGTAACCGTCGCCCGGCGCATGCGCGACCAAATCGTTGGCGATGCGCGTGCCGGCGCCCGGCTTGTTCTCGACGATGAATTGCTGGCGCAGGCTGCGGCCGAGCTCCTCCGCCAGCAGACGCAGCGAGATATCGTTGGAGCCGCCGGGCCCGTAGGGTGAGATCAGCCGCACCAGACGTGACGGCCAGGCGTCCTCAGCGCGAGCGGAAAATGACGGGTTCGCCAGGCAGACGGCGAGGGCGCCCAGCAATGTTCGGCGTGTGATGATCATGATGGCCTCCCGGACGTGGGGCGCCAGCTTTGTTTGTTCATGTCCTGGCGCCCTTCTTATTTTGCTTGCCTGTCTCGGCTGCCGGCTCCGCCGCCTTGACGATCGCGCGGATGCTGTCGGCGAGCGCCGCGATGCGCGGGCCGATCTCGCCCTCCAGCTGCCCCGGCTGGAGTCGGAATGCCGGGATGCCGCAATTGATCGAGAACGACTGCTTCGCTTCGCTCGCGTGAAACAGCGGCGCGGCGACGGCGTGGATCGAAGCCATATACTCGCCCCAGCAGGTGCAGAAGCCGCGGCTGACGCATTGAGCGAGGCCCGCTCGGTATTTGCCCTGGAAGGCGGCCCACAACTCGGAATCTTCGGCAACGATGCGCCGCTCCAGTTGGGCCGCTTCGGCCGGCGGCAAGATCGCTGCCGCGGCGCGGCCCATGGCGGTCATCACAACCGGAATCGGCATGCCGATGTCAGGGACGTGCGGGCCGACGTCGCCGGCGCGCGCAGTCTCGACATAGATCATGGAGGTCGCATCCAGCAGGCCGATCGAGACGGTGCCGCGGACACTCTGCGCCAGCTCCTGCATCATGGGCCGTGCAAGCTGGCGGAATTGCATGTCGGCGAGCAGCGGATGCGCCATGCGCAAGGCCCGTGCGCCAACGCGATATTTGGCGCGCCCGGGGGCGTAGCGGAGATAGCCGAGCTCGGCGAGCGTGTGCGTAAGTCGCGCCACCGTCGGTCGCGGAATCCCGGTCAGCGTCGACAGCTCCATGTTGCCGAGCTCCGTTGCTCCGGCCCTGAAGGCTTCGAGCACCACCAAGCCCTTTGCCAATGTCGTCGCAAACGCAGCGTCGTCTGCGCTGTCGGCGAGCACCGCGGCGGCCGACGAAGAGGCGAGGAGCGGTTTGGATGGGGAGCGGGCCATGCGGGCTTTAATGAACCGCAGGAGGATGGTTGTCCAATAAATTCAGGAATGCGCCGTTTCTGTCCAATATGCGGACAAAGCTAAATTCCCCCGCCTGCTCAGGGAACGCGCGGAAGGCGCCGCTACACACAGATTTTTGTCGTGATTCCACGGCGTCTTGTGACAGGATTATTACGAACACATGTCACGTCGATTACAGCGGAGCGATTCATGTTGCACTGGCAGGCACGGTCAAATCCCCTTGCGTGGTGGTGGGGATCCCTGACGCTGGTCAGCGCTGCCAATATCCTCGTCTGGTTCATGCTGTACCGCGAGTTCTACCCGACCGTTGCGGGCAGCCTCAGTGGCGGCTCGGATATCGGCCTGATGTTCCTGCTGTGCGCGGCCTATGTGTTCGGCTGCGCGTTTCGCTCAGTGCTGCCACGCGCCGATGTGCAGCGTATCTGCCTTTTCGACACCTGGCTGCCGAGCGTGTTCGTCGGCCGTACGGTCGCAACCGTCGCCGAAGTCTGCTTCGCGGCGCAATGGGC
Source organism: Bradyrhizobium sp. 179 (assembly GCF_023073535.1). NCBI lineage: Bacteria > Pseudomonadati > Pseudomonadota > Alphaproteobacteria > Hyphomicrobiales > Nitrobacteraceae > Bradyrhizobium > Bradyrhizobium sp. 179. Next base: position 12,206 of record NZ_JADPJR010000069.1, read on the forward strand.
GATCATTCTGCATCAGCTCGGGACCATGACCGGCGCGCAGACCGCGGTGAACATCGCGCTCGTGATCGTGCCGATCATCATCATCGCGGAGTGCTTCTCCTGGTACGCGGTGGTGACCACCAACTTCCTCTACAACGCGATCGAGAATTCGCTGTGGGCGGTGACCTTCTTCCTCGCCGGCATCGCACTGTGCCGACTGATGCCGGAATTCCAGGGCGTGGTGCGCTGGGCGCTGATCGCGGGAATCGTCGGCATCGCCTGCTTCCTCGCCTTCCTCGTCACCGTCGACGTGCCGATGTATCTCAGCCGCTGGCGGGCAGGGCACGCCGAGGGCGGCAGGTTCCTGGGCTTCCTCGAAGGCCTGCACGATGTCGCGACGCGCTGGGTCGTGACTCACGACATCGCGCATTGGAAGGGCGAGCTGACCTGGATGTTCCTGTATTTCAGCGCCGCGGTGTGGTCGAGCCTCGCGCTCTGCGCACTCTACGCCATGGAAGGCTATCTCACGCGCTACCTCGCCTGAGCGCTCAGGCCTCGCCGAGATCGACCTCGGTCAAGATTCCCTGGCGCAGCGCCAGCCGGACCAGCTCGATGTCGGAGCCGACGCCGAGCTTGTCCTTGATCAGCGAGTGCAGGTTCGCCACCGTCTTCGGGCTGACATGCAGCGTTGCGGCGATCTGCTCAGTCGTGTTCTCGGCGAGCAGCAGGCGGAGCACCTCGAATTCGCGCGGCGTGAGCACGTCGGCGGCCGAGCTCTCGCCGCCGATGCGGCTGAGCGCAAGCTCATGGTCGATGTCGGGGCTGATGGCGATCTTGCCGGCGAGCACGTCCTTCACCGCGCGCACCAAGGTCTCGGGCGGACTGGTCTTGGTGACGTAACCCCTGGCACCGGCGCGGATCGCCTGCACGGCAAAGCCGGCATTCTCGTGCATGGTGAAGACCAGGATCCTTGCGGCCTTGTCCCATTGCCGGATCCGCCTGACGGCCTCGATGCCGCCGATGCCGGGCATGCTGAGATCCATGATGACGAGGTCGGGTGCCTCGGATTTGTACAGCCGGTAGGCTTCCGCGCCGTCGGCCGCCTCGGCGACGACGCGCAAACCCGGCTGTTTCTGGAGCACGGAGCGATACCCCTCACGGACGACGGAATGGTCGTCGACCAGCAAGATGGTCGCTTCAGTCGCGCTCATGCCGCGTGCTCCAGCGCCTGCCGATCGCCGGCCGCGAGCGGAATGAACACGCGCAGCGCGGAGCCATTGGGGCCGGTCTCGAAGCTCAGCCGGCCGCGAAGCGCGGCGACGCGCTCGCGCATGCCGAGCAGGCCCATGCCGGATTTGACGGCCGCCTCGTTCGGCCGGCCGTCGTCCTCGATCGCGAGCGCGATCTCATTTTCCGCCATGGTCAGATGCAGACTGACCTTCCTGGCCCCGGCGTGCTTGGCCGCGTTGGTGAGCGCTTCCTGCACGATGCGGTAGAGATTGGCGCTGACGGAGGCGGGCACGCTCTCGAAGGCGCCGTCGAACCGGATATCGATGCGGGTCTGGCCGCGGCTGCGGCCGTTCCACCCCGACACCAGGCCTTCGAGGCTCGCGACGAGGCCGAGCTCGTCGACATCGGGTGGCCGCAACCGGAACAGCGCGCCGCGCAGCGTCTCCATCATGCCGGTCGCGGTCCGGGCAATGCAGTCGCACTCTCCCAGCAGCCCGGGGCAGTCCTGCGCTGCCGTCTGGCGGGCGGACGCGGCAAGCGCGCGGATTGCGGCGAGCGACTGGCCGAACTCGTCATGCAGCTCGCGCGCGAGATGGCGGCGCTCCTCGTCCTGCAGCGCGATCAGCTTCCGCGTCAGCTCGTTGCGTTCCGCAAGCGCGATATCGAGGCTCTCGGCGAGGTGGTTGAAGACGTCGCGGATGGCGGAGAGCTCGGCGAGATCGAACGGCGGCAGCCGGGTCGTGAGATCGCCAGCGGCGATCCGCTCGAGGCCGCTGCCGATCATCCGGGTAGGACGCAGGGCGCGAGCGAGTGTGGCATAGACCAGCGCACAAAGCAGCGGCAACGCGATCGCCAGCGCGATCATCAGGCGACCAGCCTCGTGCCAGGCCTCCGCCGTCTGCACGGTGGGATCGACCGAGACCACGGTCTCGCCGAGCGTCGTTCCGCGCACGATCACTGGCCGTGCCGCCTCGCGGCCGGGGTCGAACAGGCTGCGATAGAAGGCGGCGAAGGCTTGCGGCGGCGGGCTCGCCGGGGCAGGCGCGCCACTGCAGAAGCGCTGAAGCATCTCGCCGCTGGCGCTCCGGAATCCAAGACACAGACCGGGAGTCATCACATGGGCCGAAACCGGATCAAGGTTCGGAAAGTCGGAGCGGGGGCTAGCCACCCACTGGACCTTGCCCTGTTGCAACTCCAGTGTCTTCGCCACGATGGCGGCGATACCGTCGATGCGGGCATGCGCTGCGCGTTCGGCCGCAACAAGGAAATAGGCGGAGATCGCGGCGAAGCAGGCGGCCGATATTGCGGCCACGTGGAGCGTCAGACGGACCTTGAGATCGAACCTCGGGCGATTCCACATCGGCGGGCACCTGGTGCGAACGGGTTTTGTCGCTCGTCCATTAAACGGCAGAACGCAACCCGCGGGAAGCGTTCGCGACCTTCCGCAGTGCAACGTCGTGAAATTTTCCCGGCGCTCGTCGGGACAATTACGGCTGCGTGGCCTCAGGCGACCCGTCCAGATTTGCGGGGCCGCTCCATCCCACGAGGCTCCTTCATGCACTGCTTCCGGCTGATTCTCTCTGCTTTCTTCCTCTTTGGGCTCTCTTCGTCGCGGGCCGATGCCGAGGCTGCCATTGGCGTTGCCATGGACGATTTCAGCTATACCGATACCTCGGGCGAGCCAGCCAACCAGACCGCCGCCCACGAGCGGCGGCTATCGGCGTTCATGGCCGCGCTGAGGCGGGATATCGGCACGGACCGGCGCTATCGGCTGCTGCGGTCTGCCGAGGACGGTGCGGCGTTCAAGGTCGTCGGCGGCATCCAGAAGACCAGCACGCTGGTGCAATGGGCCAAGGTCGCCGTGATAGACGTCGGCGCCAAAAGGCTCGTGATGGACAAGCTCTACACCTTCCGCGGCGACAATGATGAATCGTGGGAGCGCGCCGAGATCTTCGTGTCCCGCGAGGTCATGGCTGCGCTCGCCATGCCAGCGCCGGTCGCGCTTGCCGTGTTCGACTTCGAGCTCGAGGACATGACAGCCGCTTCCGCGACCGTCTCGGCCGCTTCGGACGCCTCGCATCTGGCCGAGGTCAGCGCCGCCGTGCGCGAGGCGCTCGGCCAGTCCGGCCGTTACCGGATCATCGATGTCGGCGGAGGGGCGGCGAGGGCGGGCGCCTTGCGGGATTGCGGCGGCTGCGAGGCTGCGATCGCGCAGAAGCTCGGGGCGGACCAGTCGCTGATCGGTGTGGTGCGGCGTGTCAGCCGCACCGAATACACGCTCGGCTTCCAGCTTCGCGATGCCAGGACCGGCGCCGTGGTGGCGCGCGGCGACAGCGGCCTGCGCCTCGGCGCGGACTATTCCTGGAAGCGCGGCGCTGTGCGGCTGGTCAGCGACCGGCTGATCGAGAGTCAGCAGGCCACCGACGCCGCTAGAAAGTAAGCTGCACCTTCATCGATTGTGAGCGGTCGCTGGCGAGCTCGAAGGCGGCGACCGCGCTCTCGAATGGCATGGTGGCCGTGATCAGCGGCTTGACGTCGATCAGGCCTTCGCCCATCAGCCGCACCGCGAGCTCGAACTCGGAATCGAAGCGGAAGGTCCCGCGGAGCTGCAATTCCTTGGCGACGATGGAGTTGATCGGCAGCGTCATCTCGCCGCCGAGGCCGAGCTGAACGAGCGTGGCTCCGGGCCGCAATATGTCCAGCGCGGTACGAAGTGCAGCCTGGTTGCCCGAGGCTTCGAACAGCGTGTCGAACACCCCCTTGCCCGCGCGCCAGGAATCGAGCGCAGTGGCATTGGTGACGACATTGATCGCGTGCGTGGCGCCGAGCTTCTTCGCGACCGCGAGCGGAGCGTCCGCGACATCGGTCACGACGATCTCGGCGGCGCCGCCGAAGCGCGAAACCAAGATCATCAGCGCGCCGATCGGGCCGCAGCCGGTGATCAGCACGCGTTTGCCGAGGAGAGGACCGGCCTGCTTGCCGGCATGCAGACATACGGCCAGCGGTTCGGCGACCGCAGCTTCGGCGAGCGACAGTCTGTCAGCGATCGGTACGGCCTGCGTGGCGTCGACCGTAATGAATTCACGAAAGCCGCCTTGCACATGGGGGACGCGCATCGCGCTGCCGAGGAAGCGCATGTCAAGGCACTGGTTGCGCATGCCTTCCCGGCAATGCAGGCACTGGCCGCACGGGTTGCTCGGATTGACCGCAACGCGCGTGCCCGGCCTCACCTGGGTGACGCCGTCACCGACGGAAGCGACCACGCCGGCGATCTCATGCCCTAGCGCCATCGGCTGCTGGATGCGGACCACGCCGAAGCCGCCGTGATGGTAGTAGTGCAGATCGGAGCCGCAGATGCCGCCATTGGCAATCTTGACGCGGACTTCGCCCGGTCCGGGCTCCACATCCGGATAGAGGTCGATCCGCAGGTCTTTCGGGGCGTGAATGACGACGGCGCGCATGGCTTGTTCCTTCAGCGGTTCGCGGGTCACATCGCGGCAATCATGCCGCCGTCGACATAGATGATCTGGCCGTTGACGTAAGTGGAGGCGTCGGAGGCCAGGAAGATCGCCGCGCCGACCAGCTCGTCCGGCTTGCCCCAACGTTTCGACGGGATGCGGCCCATCAGCCAGGTGTTGAAATCGCTGTTGTTGACCAGCGCCTCATTCATGTCGGTCAGCATGTAGCCGGGGCCGATTGCATTGGCCTGGATACCGTGCTGGGCCCATTCCACCGCCATCGAGCGGGTCAGATTTTTGATACCGCCCTTGGCCGCGGTGTAGGGCGCGATGGTCGGGCGCGCGAGCTCGCTCCCGAGCGAGCCGATGTTGATGATCTTGCCGCGCTTGCGTGGGATCATGCGCTTGGCCGCCTCGCGGCCGATCACGAAGGCGCTGGTGAGATTGGTCTCGATCACCTTGCGCCATTCGTCGGTAGTGAACTCGACCAGCGGCTTGCGGTGCTGGATACCGGCATTGTTGACGACGATGTCGACGGCGAGGCCTTGTCTGTCGAAGTCGTTGAAGGCAGCGACGATCGCGGGCTCGTCGGTGACGTTGAATGCGGCGCCTTCGGCCTGATGTCCGGCGCTGCGAAACTCGGCGACGGCCTGCTCGACGCGCTTGGGATCGACGCCGTTGATGATCAGCTTGGCGCCGGCCCCGGCCATGCCTTCGGCAATGGCGCGGCCGAGGCCGCGAGAGGAGCCGGTCACGAGCGCGGTACGGCCGGAAAGGTCGAAGAGGGCGGTGCTCATCTCAGGAATCCTTAGACGTTGGAGCGGCGCACGGTCAGATCGGAGCGGTCGAAGACGGCGGGCAGGAGGTCGACGCCGAGGCCGGGGCCTTCCATCGGATAGACAAAACCGTCCTTGATCATGGGCATGGTGGTGACGAGCTCATTGTACCAGCCCTTGTAGAAGGCGCGCACCGATTCCTGAATCAGCGTATTGGGCTGGCTGAACGACATGTGGATGGCGGCGATGAAGCCGATCGGGCCAATGCAGTCATGCGGTGCGAAAGGCCGGTGATAGGTTTCGGCCATCGCTGCGATCTTGCGCCCCTCGGTAAGGCCGCCGGTCCAGCACAGATCGGCCATCACCACGTGCATGGCGTCGCGGTCGAGCATGTCCTTGTAGGGGAAGCGCGAGCCCAGCGTCTCGCTGGCGCAGACCCAGACATCGGTCGAGCGCGCATATTCGGCCAGCGCCTGCGGCGAGTTCATCCGGATCGGGTCCTCGTACCACGTCGGCTTGTAGGGCTCGAGCGCGCGCGCGATCTGCTTGGCAGTCGGCAGATTCCATAGCGAGTGCAGTTCGACCATGATCTCCATCTTGTCGCCGACAGCTTTGCGGATCTTCTCGAACGGCTCGATCGCCTGCTTCATCTGAGCGGCGGTGATGTAGAGACCTTTGTTTTCCTGGGCGGCGGGATCGAACGGCCAGATCTTCATCGCGGAGATGCCGCTTTCCAGGAGATTTTCGGCGAGCGCGTCGGCGCGATGCATGAAGCCGTCGAGATCTTCGTAAGGTCCTTTGGAGGCGCCGAGATTCCAGTTCGCGACCGGGCTGATATTGGTCGAGCGGACATATTGGGTGCCGGCGCAGGTGTTGTAGATGCGCTGCTTGTCACGGCAGAGGCCGCCGAGCATCTGGTGCACCGGCTGGCCGCAGACCTTGCCGAACAGGTCCCACAGCGCGATGTCGATCGCCGAGGCCGCGCGGTATTCGACGCCGGTCGATGACTGCGCCATCGGCAGGTTCAGCATGTCGCGGTGGATGGCTTCGATGTGCAGGGGATTGCGGCCGAGCAGCCGGCCGGCAAAGGTGTCGTGAATCTGCGCCTCGACCGCGCCCGCGCCGTAGAAGGTCTCGCCGAGCCCGATCATGCCCGCATCGGTGTGGACGCGCACCCAGATGACGTTGGAGAATTCTTCGGTGCGCAGGGTCTCGATCGACGTGATCTTCACGGCAATAATCCTCCCATCGGGCCATAGCGCCGCTTTGTTTGTCATCTCTGCGCCGCCGTTTGCCGGCGGGCCGATGGGCAGTCCTACGCCTGCTTGTAATATTTCACAATATGTTTTAAGTCACAAACAAGGCGCCAGCTCGCAACGAGAGCGCAGGTTGACGGAGGACGACATGGCACGGCGCAAGCGCGCGCTCGAGGTGGTGAGAAGCGACGATGGCGGCGAGGGCAGGCCCTCCCGGCGCAACCGCCTCAACTTCTTCGAGCTGGCCTATCAGCGGATCGAGGAGCTCCTCGTCCACTGCGAGCTCAAGCCGGGCCAGTTCATGACCATGCTGGAATTGCAGCAGATCACTGGTTTCGGCCGCACGCCGGTGCATCACGCCGTCAATCGTCTCTCAGCCGACACGCTCATCATCATTCGTCCGCGGCACGGGCTGCACATCGCCCCGATCGATCTGGCGCGTGAGCGCATGCTGCTGGGCTTACGCCGCGACATGGAGCGCTTCGTGATCCGTCTTGCGGCCGATCGCGCCAGCCTGTCGCATCGCAATCAGGCGCTGCACATCGAGCGCCTGCTGCGCGAGCGCCGCGCCAGCCTGAGCCTCGACGAATTCAACAGCATCGACCGTCGGATCGACGCACTGGTGCTGGAGGCCGCGGGCGAGCCGTTCCTGGTGCACACGCTGCGGCCGCTGCACACGCTGTACCGGCGCATCGGCTACATCCACCACCGCTTCATGCCGGGGCAGACCGAGCTGTCGGGCACGATCGATTGCCATCTCGCCGTTCTCGCTGCGGTCGCCAATCGCCGCGTCGAGGATGCGGTGAAAGCGAGCGATGCCCTGATCGATTACATGGATGCGATATTCACCGGCATGGAGGCGGGGATCGATCCGCGTCTGCTCGATTGCAGCATCGAGCCGCTGCTCGGCGCGTGAGAAAGTTTGAAGAAAGGACCACACATGTCGACGATGGCGATGCCACAACCGAGCGCGAGCGAGGCCGCGGTCCGCTACCTCATCACGAACTACAGTCCCAAAGGCAACAAGGTCGGCTGGCTGATGATGGCCTCGATCCTGGTCGAAGCCTGGGATCTCTATTCGATCGCCTTCGTGCTGATCTTCATCAAGGAGCAGTACAATCCCGATCCGCTGATGCTGGGCCTCGCCGCGGCCGGCACGCAAGGTGGCGCCCTGATCGGTGCGCTGCTCGGCGGCTGGCTGTCTGACAAGATCGGCCGCCGTGTCATGTTCCTGGTCACGATGGTGATGTTCATCGTGCTGGCGCTGGCGCAGGCCTTCGTGCCCAACGTTGCCTGGCTCGTGGTGATCCGCTTCCTGCTCGGCATCCCGCTCGGCTCAGACATCTCGACCGGCTACACCTACATCATGGAATCCATGGCCAAGGGTGAGCGCGAGGTGATGGGCAACCGCTGGCAGTTCATGTTCGCGGTCGGCGAGGTCCTGACCATCGGCGTCATCGTGATCTTCCTGCTGATCGACATGAACCACGAGATGCTGTGGCGCGTCACGCTCGGCCTCGGCGCGGTGCCGGCGCTGATCATCCTGATCATGCGCCACGACGTGCCGGAGACGGCGGTGTGGCTGGTGCAGAAGGGACGCTACCGCGAGGCCAAGCAGGTCGCGCGCGAAATGTTCAACGACAATCTCGACATGCTGCCCGACCGGGACGTCGAGGTGCCGAAGGTCTCGACCCGCGCGTTCCTAGCCGATCTCAAGAAGGATCCGATCCGCTGGCGTGCCACGCTGTATGGCTGGATCGCCTGTTTCGCGCAGGCGAGCGAGTTCTCGACCTTCGCGTTCTACCTGCCGGTGCTGTTCGTCATGGTCGGCGTGTCGAGCGTGCTCGGCAACAATCTGGTGACGATGGGGCTATTCAGCTTCGCCGCTCTGTCGGGGTGGGTCGGGCCGCTGCTGACGCCGAAGATCGGCCATCGCGGCATCGCGATCGCGGGCTTCTCCATCGTGCTGGTGTCACTGCTGGTCGCTGCGTTTGCGCTCTACACGGACAACAAGATGCTGCTGCCGTTCGCCGCGGCCGGCATGCTCTGGGGCCATTATTGGGACGCGTCGAACTGCATGACCATCCCGACCATGGTCGCCCGGCCGCGATACCGCGGCACCGCCAGCGGCTTCGCCTATATGTTCGTGAAGCTGCCGTCGTTCCTGGCGATCTTCCTATTCCCATCGCTGTTCGCGGCGATCGGGCAAGCCAATGCCACCCTGTTCGTCGCAATCTTCCCGGTGATCGGATTGCTGGCTGCGATCTTCATCCTGCCGGAAGTCTACGGCTACGAGAACGACTGACGAAGCGCGACCCGGTCGCGGCGTCATCGCCGCGATCGGGCCGGACGGTCACGGGCTCAAGAAGACGGGATCGATCCCACCTTGTGGCCGAGCGGGCCGATCGTCTGCCGCAGCGTCGCCGGCGGCATTGATCTACCGCAAATAGCTCGCGCCTTATTTCGAAAGCTGCGTCTGACCTTGCTTACCAGATTGCCGCCGCCAATGCTGCGATCAGTGCGGGCGGTGTCACCAGCAGACCGAGCTTGAGGAATGGCCAGGCGCCGACCTCGATCTTCTCGCGCCGGAGCGCAACCAGCCAGAGGATGGTGGCGAGCGAGCCGGTCACCGACAGATTGGGGCCGAGGTCGACGCCGATCAGGATGGCGCTGACGACGGGCGCGGGCAGATGATCACTGGCCGCGACGGAGCCGGCGACAAGGCCGACCGGAAGATTGTTGGCGATGTTGTCGGCGAGCGCGGTGGCAACACCGACGCTCCAGGCGGCCTGCGGGACGGATTGCGCCACCGCTTGGTGCAGCAGCGCGCTGAGCTGCGCGATCACGCCGGTCTTCACCAGCGCCTCCACCATGACAAAGAGCCCGCCGACCAGCGGCAGCACGCTCCAGGAGACGCCGCGCAGCACCGGCATAGGCGATTGACGGTTGATCAACAGCACGGCGGCCGCCGTCGCCGTCCCGCAGACGAACGTCGGCAAGCCCAATTGCAGATCGAGCGCAGAAGCCCAGATCAGCACGATGCCGATGGCGCCGATGCCATAGGCGGTCAATCGGCCGCCGCGTCCGAGTTTCGGGTGAGGGACCCTGGTTTCGATCGTTTCCTCCTTCAACTCGCGGTGCAGCGCAAGGCGCAATGCGACATAGGTGAAGCCGATCGAGGCGAGTGATGGCAGCGCGAACTGATGCAGCCATGCTCCAAGATGCGGCATGTGCTTGCCGAAGACCACGAGATTGGCCGGATTGGAAATCGGCAGCACGAAGCTCGCGGCATTGGCAATGAAGGCGCAGACGAACAGATAGGGCAGCGGCTTGGCGCCGGCCGCGCGGGTGGCGGCGTAAACGGCCGGCGTCAGCACGATCGCGGTCGCGTCGTTCGAGAGCAGCACCGTCACCAGCGTGCCGACGAGATAGATCAGCAGGAACAGCCGCTGCGGAGAGCCGCGTGCATGCTCGACCGCAAAGGCGGCCAGATAGTCGAACAGGCCTTCGAGCCGTGCCAGCTCGGCGATCAGCATCATGCCGATCAGGAACAGATAGACGTCGACACCCTTCTCGATGCCGGTGAGCGCATCGCGCCACGGCAGGAAGCCGAGCAGCACGAGCGCGGCGGCACCGATCGCTGCCCAGATCGCCTCCGGCAGGCGAAAAGGGCGGATGATGACGCCAGCGATCGCAGCGACGATGATGCTCCAGGCCCAGATGGCGTCAGACGGCACGTTTCAGTCCTCAAGGTGAACCAGATCTATTCGGCAGCGATAGCCGATGCGGACGCAGCTGTCTTCCCCCGCGGGCACAGATCGCCGTCTGCGCCTTGCCGCGTCTGCGGTAGAGCGAAGAAGCAGATCACGGCGCCGATCGCCGCCACAGCGCCAAGAGAGATGAACGCTGCGTGGTACCCCGCGCCGACCACGACCAGGCCTGCCAGTGTCGTCGACAGTGCAGCTCCAATGCTCTGGGCGGTGATGACCGCGCCCTGCGCGACGTTGAAGCGGCCGGTGTTGCGCATGAGGTCGGCGACGATAACTGGAAAGATTGCGCCGAAGATGCCGGCGCCCACGCCGTCCAGAAGCTGCACGCCGAGCAGCCAGAACGGATTATCCGAGAGCGCATAGAGGACGCCGCGGATCGGCAGGATCATTAATGCGGCAAGGAAGAAGCGCTTGTGGCCCCAGCTATCAGCCTTGGCGCCCACCAGCATTGCGAACGGCACCATCACGAGTTGCGCGGCGACGATGCAGGCTGACATCAGGCTGGTGCCCATCTTCTTGTCCTGCAGTGCGAGCTTCTGCCCGACCAGAGGCAGCATGGCCGCGTTCGAGAGGTGAAACAGCGCGACGCAGAGCGCGAAGACGAGCAGGGGGCGGCAAGTCAGGAGCACGCCGAGGCCCGAGGGGTGGTCGGGCTGATCGTTCGCGTGAGCGTCGTGCAGCCCGCGAGCAAGATCGTGGTCGATGGCTCGTTCGGGGATTGCGACAATGCTGGCGAGGCTCGCAATCGCCATGGCGCCGAGCAGGTAGAACACGACGGTCGGGCCGAACCAGTAGGCGAGTACGCCTGCCAGACCCGCAGCGACAGCGTTGCCGGCATGGTTGAAGGTCTCGTTACGGCCGATCCGCCGAGTAAAAGCGGCATGGCCGAAGATGCCGAGCGAGACGGCGGCGATTGCGGGCGGAAAGATGACAGCGGCGGCCTGGGCAATCCCCTGCGAGATCGCGACCGGCCCGAAGTCCGGAAACAACGGCAGCGATAGCGAGGCAAGGGTCACCATAATGGCGGCTATCACCATCGCGAGCCGCTTCTTCCGCGTTGCATCGACCAGCGCACCTGCCGGCGTCTGCGCTACGATGCCGGCCATCGTTGCAATCGACATCACGAGCCCGATGCGCGCCTCGTCCCAGCGCTGCTCGGTGAGGAGATAGATGGCGAGATAGGGCCCGAGCCCGTCGCGGACGTCGGCGAGGAAGAAATTGGCCGCATCGAGCGCGCGGCCAGCTCGCCTCGTTTGATCGGAGTTTGCGCTCGACATCGGATCTCTCGGCCGAAGCTCAAAGTGGCCCCGGCAGCAACCTTCGTGTTGTCGGCCGGGTTCCGCGGATCACGCCGGGCTCCTCAAAACTTGACCGCGAGCAGCACCGCGCCGCCGCCGATCATGGCAATGCCAAGCCAGCCCTGCGCCGTCGGGCGCTCGCCGAGAAAAGCGAAGGCGAACAGCGCGACCAAGACGACGCTGAGCTTGTCGATCGGCGCGACCAGCGTTGCGGGCCCGAGCTTCAACGCACGGAAATAGCACAGCCAGGACGCGCCGGTCGCAAGCCCGGAGAGCACCAGGAATAACCAGGTTCTCGACGAGACCGCTGAGGGCGTGGCGAACTGGCCGGTGCAGAGCAGCAGCACCGATAAAGCGAGCAGGACCACGATGGTGCGGATGAGAGTGGCGAGGTCCGGATTGATGTTCTCGACGCCGACCTTGGCAAAGATCGCGGTCAGCGCGGCAAAGCAGGCGGAGAGGATCGCCCAGGTCTGCCAGGCGGAGAGGAGCGCGGGTTTCATGAGGGTCTTTACGTGTGGCGGCTGATCATCGGTGTGCGGGCAATTGCAGCCTAACACTCAAATGTCGTCTCGGCGAAGGCCGCGACCCATAAGCACGAAAAGGTGTTTGGGCGAAGAGCGAAATTGCGTGCGCCACAAGGGAAATTGCGCGGTATGGATGCCGGCTTTCGTTGGACGACGAGAGAGACTCACCTTGCCATCGACAGCTTCTCCGTGATCGCCTTGCGCAGGATGCGCGAGAGCGATTCCACCGAATACGGCTTCTGGATCAGCTCGAAGCCGCGATGGGCGTTCTCGGCGAGTACGTTGCTGTAGCCAGAAGTGAGCACGACGGGCAGACCCGGATAGTGCTCGCGGATGATGCCGGCAAGCTCGACGCCGTTCATGCCGGGCATGATGACGTCGGAGAAGACGAGGTCCACGGCGAATTCGTTCTCGCCGAGGATGGTCAGCGCCGCATTGGCGTTGGCGACGCGGCGGACGACATAGCCGAGATCCTCCAGCAACTCGGTGGAGAAGCGGCCGACTTCGTCGTCGTCCTCGACCACGAGGACGCGATAGCCGCGCCCGGTGGCCGCCGCCTCATAGGTCAGTGCGGCTGCTTCCTTGTCCGTTACAGGGCTTTGCGCCCGCGGCAGATAGATGGTGAAGGTCGCGCCTTTGCCTTGCGCGCTCGTCACCGCGATGTCGCCCCCGGATTGTTTTGCGAAGCCGAAGGCTTGGCTGAGGCCGAGTCCCGTGCCCTTGCCGACCTCCTTGGTGGTGAAGAAGGGCTCAAAGATCGAGTCGAGATGTTCCGGCGCGATGCCGCGGCCGGTGTCGCTGACCGAGATGGCGATGTAGTCGCCGCCGCGCGGCGATTGTGCGCGCAGGCTTGGAATGCCCTCGACCTTGCGCACCGCGATGATGAGGCGGCCTTCGCCATCCATGGCGTCGCGGGCGTTGACGGCGAGATTGATCAGCGCGGTCTCGAACTGGGCGATGTCGGCCAGGGTGAAGCAGCCGGCATCCTCAATCTCGACCGCGATGTCGATGCGGCCCCCGACCAGCGGCCGGATCAGTTGCGCGATGCTCTCGACCTGGCTGCCGACATCGAAGATCTGCGGCTTGAGCGGCTGCCGCCGCGCGAATGCCAGCAGCTGCGCCGTCAGTTTGGAGGCGCGCTCGACCGTCTCGGAAATGGCGTCGACATAGCGGCGGCGGCGCTCCTCCGGCAGCTCGCGGCGTCGCAGGAAGTCGGTCGCCGAACGGATGATGGTGAGGAGATTGTTGAAGTCGTGCGCGACGCCGCCGGTAAGCTGGCCGATCGCCTCCATCTTCTGCGACTGCCTTAGCGCTTCCTCGCCGCGCCGGCGCTCGGTGATGTCGACGGCCTCTGGCACGGCACCGGTGATGTTGCCATGGCGATCGAGCACCGGACGCATGCCGAAGTCGAAATCGCGCTCGCCGATGGGAAGATGCAGGCGCATCTCTAGCCGCACGGCTTCGCCCTTGAGTACCCTGTCGAAGGCCTCTCGCACCGCAGCACTCATGCCGCTCGTGCCGGTGAACCAGGGCGTCTCCCACAACGGTTTTCCGATCACGTCCGATGAATTCGCCTTGATGCCGGCGAGCGCGGTCTTGTTGGCGTAAAGCAATTCGCCCCTGAGATTGACGAGCCCCTGATATTGGTTGCTGGTCTCCAGGATCGCACGCAGCCGCGCCTCGTTGGCTTCGAGCTCCGCGGTGCGCTGGGCGATGCGCTCTTCCAGCGTCTCGTTGAGCTGCCGGAGCTCGATCTCGGCCTGCTTGGCCGCGGTGATGTCGTGGGCGACGCCGATGAAGCCGATATGCTTGCCGGTCGGATCCCAGCGCGGCTGCGATTCCGAGCGCAGCCAGCGCCATTCGCGCTTGGCGTTCTTGTAGCGCGCTTCCAGCACGAACGGTTTTAGCGAAGCTTCGCCCTGGACGGATTGCTGCAGCACGTGCGGCAGGTCGTCCGGATGCAGCACCTTGCGCCAGTCGAAATCAATGGCCTGATCGTAGGGCAGGCCGACGAAATCGACATAGGCCTGGTTGGCGAAGGACCGCTTGCGGTCGAGCTTGGTCACCCAGATCGGCACTGGCGCGCTGTCGGCAATCAGCCGAAAGCGCTCCTCGCTCTCGCGCAGCGTCTCGCGCGCGAGTATCTGGTCGGTGATGTCGATATGGGCGCCGACGAGCCGAATGGCGCGGCCGTCCCTGTCGCGCTCGATCTTGGCGACGACCCGGATCCAGCGGGTCTCGCCGTCGCTGGGACGGATGATGCGGTATTCGGCGGTGTAGTCTTGGCTCGTTCCGGCGAGAGCCTCGAAGAAATGGCTGACGGTCGCGTCGCGGTCCTCGGGATGGATGCGGTTGACCCAGTCCTCGTGCGTTTCGTCCGTGGCTTCCGGAGGCAGCCCGTGGATCATCAGATATTCGGGCGAACGGCGGTTCTTGAACCCTTCGCGGAAGTCGACCTCGACGCCTCCGACCTTGCCGATGCGCTGGATGCGTGCGAGCTCGGCCTCGCGCTCCTGAAGCGCGCGATAGGCGTTGTCGCGCTCGCGCGCGACGTCCTCGAGGTGCTGGCGCAGCCTCTCGGCAGCGAGGGTCTCGGGCAAAGGATCGGTCAAGGCGTCGGCCGTTGTCATGCGGGTGCGCACGTGCCGGACCGATATTCACACAGACGGAGCGTGATGGCCATCGCCTAGACGGAATATGCAGGTAAGGCGGGCGCAGGATGACGGAGGATATCAACGAACGCCTCCGCCGGCTATTTGTTCCTGAGGTTGGAACGATGGGTCCTCTGCGCGCCTATCTGCGAGGCGCCACAACTCATTCACAAGCCTTCCTTTCCGAAGAGGCTAAATCTTGAAGCTCTTTGTCTGCCAGGCCTGCGGCAACGTCCTGTATTTCGAGAACCGCGCTTGCGAGCGCTGCGGCCACCGCGTCGCCTTCCTGCCGGAGAAGGAGACGATGTCGGCGATGGAGCCCGACGGGGAGGCCTGGAGGACGCTGGCCGATAAGGGCGAAAGCCGCATGCTGTGCCGTAATGCCGAATACGATTCCTGCAACTGGCTGACGGATACGGGTGACGGCACGGGCTATTGCCGCGCCTGCCGTCACAACGGCATCGTGCCGGATCTGGCGGATCCGGCACAGCTCGCCGGCTGGCGCGAGCTGGAGGTGGCGAAGCACCGGCTGTTTTATTCCCTGATCCGCTGGAAGCTGCCACTTCAGACCCGGCAGGACAATCCCGCGCATGGGCTGATCTTCAATTTCCTCGCCGACGATCCGCACAGCGGAGAGAAGATCATGACCGGCCATGACAACGGGCTGATCACGATCGCGCTCACCGAGGCCGACGACCTCGCGCGCGAGCGGCGCAGGCTCGAGATGGGCGAGCCCTACCGGACGCTGCTCGGGCATTTCCGCCACGAGGTCGGGCATTATTTCTGGGACGTGCTGGTGCGCGACGGCGGCAAGCTAGACCAATTCCGCGCCATGTTCGGCGACGATTCGGCCGATTACGGCCAGGCCCTGCAACGTCATTATGCCGAAGGCGCGCCGCCGAATTGGCAGCAGAACTACGTCTCGGCTTATGCGACGATGCATCCGTGGGAGGACTTCGCGGAGACCTGGGCGCACTATCTCCACATCGTCGACACGCTGGAGATGGCCGCCGAGTTCGGCATGGAGGTACGCCCCAAGGTCGACCGCGACGGGGAGCTGACGGCGCGCATCCGTTTCGACCCCTACGAGGCCCGGGATGTGGAAGCGCTGGTCAACGCATGGCTGCCCTTCACCTTCGCCATGAACAGCGTCAACCGCGCCATGGGCCTGCGCGACCTCTATCCCTTCATCCTGTCGCCCGCGGTGGTCGCCAAGCTTGGCTTGGTTCACAGCCTCGTGCGGGACGCGGCCAAGGCCGGGAAGCCGTAGGTGGTGCCAGGGCCAGCCGGCTCGTTGCGCAAGCCCATTGCGGTCTTGCGCTGGTACGCCAGAGGGGAGGGATTTAGACCGTTGCCTCCGGCCCATTTTGATGTACCACGGGAGCCACACGGCCCGTTTCCCATAGGCCAACGGCCAGGAAAGGGGTCCCCGCCCAAGGTCGAGACTCAAGAAAAGCATGTTCAAACGCATTCTGATCGCCAATCGCGGCGAAATCGCCTGCCGGGTCATCAAGACTGCCCGCCGGATGGGAATTCAGACGGTTGCGGTCTATTCGGAGGCCGACCGCGATGCCCTCCATGTTGAGATGGCCGACGAGGCCGTGCTGATCGGCCCACCCGCTGCGGCCGAGAGCTATTTGGTGATCGAGAAGATCGTGGACGCCTGCCGCAAGACCGGCGCGGAGGCGGTGCATCCCGGCTACGGCTTCCTGTCCGAGCGCGAGGCGTTTCCGCGCGCACTGGAGGCGGCCGGCATCGTCTTCATCGGCCCGAACCCCGGCGCGATCGCGGCGATGGGTGACAAGATCGAATCCAAGAAGGCGGCGGCCAAGGCCAAGGTATCGACCGTGCCGGGCTATCTCGGCGTCATCGAGGACGACAAGCACGCGGTCCGCATTGCCGACGAGATCGGCTATCCCGTCATGATCAAGGCCTCCGCCGGCGGCGGCGGCAAGGGCATGCGCATTGCGCACTCCAGGAGCGAGGTCGCCGAGGGCTTCAATCTCGCCAAGGCCGAGGCCAAGGCCTCGTTCGGCGACGACCGCGTCTTCGTCGAAAAATTCATCGTTGATCCCCGCCACATCGAGATCCAGGTGCTGGGCGACAAGCACGGCAACGTGATCTATCTCGGCGAGCGTGAATGCTCGATCCAGCGCCGCAACCAGAAGGTCATCGAGGAAGCACCGTCGCCGCTGCTGGACGAGGAAACCCGCCGCAAGATGGGCGAGCAGGCCGTCGCGCTGGCGAAAGCCGTGAACTACGATTCCGCCGGCACCGTCGAGTTCGTCGCAGGGCAGGACAAGAGCTTCTACTTCCTGGAGATGAACACGCGCCTCCAGGTCGAGCATCCCGTTACCGAACTCGTGACCGGAATCGATCTCGTCGAGCAGATGATCCGCGTTGCCGCCGGCGAGAAGCTCGCCATTGCGCAGAAGGACGTCACGCTGACCGGCTGGGCGGTTGAATCGCGCCTCTATGCCGAAGATCCGTTCCGCAACTTCCTGCCTTCGATCGGGCGCCTGGTGAAATATCGCCCGCCGGCGGAAGCCAGCAAAGATGGTATCACCGTGCGCAACGACACCGGCGTCCAGGAGGGCGGCGAGATATCGATCCATTACGATCCGATGATCGCCAAGCTGGTCACCCATGCGCCCTCGCGCGCGGCCGCGATCGAGGCGCAGGCGACAGCGCTGGATTCCTTCTATGTCGACGGTATCAGGCACAACATCCCGTTCCTGTCCGCGCTGATGCACCATCCGCGCTGGCGCGAAGGACGGCTCTCCACCGGCTTCATCGCCGAGGAGTTTCCCAAGGGCTTTGCGGTGCGCGTGCCCGAAGGCGAGGTCGCGCGGCGGATCGCTGCGGTCGGCGCCGCCATCGATTACGTGTTAGGGGAGCGCAAGCGGCAGATCTCGGGCCAGATGGGCGGCCGCATCGTGCAGCGCGAGCGGCGTCGCGCAGTCTGGCTCGATCGCCAGGAGATCCTGCTGGAGGTCGCGCGCGAGGGCGAAGCAATCGCGGTGCGTTTTGTCGATGCCGACGGCAAGGCCGGCAATGCGCATCTGCTGCAATCGCCGTGGAAGCCCGGCGATCCGGTCTGGCAGGGCACCATCGATGGACAGGTCGTTGCGGTGCAGGCGAGGCCGATTGCGAACGGCATCCGCCTCGCGCATCAAGGCGTCGAGGTGCCGGTCTATGTCTGGACCGAAGCGGAAGCCGCTTCCGCCCGGCTGATGCCGGTGACGACTGCTTCCGACAGCGGCAAGAAGCTGCTCTGTCCGATGCCGGGCCTCGTGGTCTCGATCGCCGTGAACGAAGGACAGGAGGTCAAGGCCGGCGAGACGCTCGCCGTCGTCGAAGCCATGAAGATGCAGAACGTGCTGCGCGCCGAGCAGGACGGCACCGTGAAGAAGATCCACGCCAGCGCCGGCGCGACACTCGCGGTGGACGCGCTGATTTTGGAGTTTGCGTGAAGCGCGCCGGAGCGCAACGCCAGACGCTCTTCAAGATGAGGAATTGAGAGTGAGGCAACCATGGCCTTTCGTTCCCGCCGCGAGAAACTGCGATCGATCCTGTCGGGCTCGGCTTGCGTCCATCCCGGCTCGGTCTACGACGCCATCTCGATCCGCATTGCCGAGGACCTCGGCTTTCCGCTCGGCATGTTCGGCGGTTCGGTGGCCTCGCTCGCCGTGCTCGGCGATCCCGACGTCACGCTGATCACGCTGACCGAGCTTGCCGAACAGACGCGGCGGATTTCGCGCGCCTCCGCGCTCCCCGTTCTCGTCGATGCCGATCACGGCTATGGCAACGCGCTGAACGTGCGCCGCACGGTGCAGGAGTTGGAGACGGCGGGGGCTGCCGGCCTCACCATCGAGGACACGCTGCTGCCGGCGGCGTTCGGCGAGGCGAAGACGCAACTGATCCCGCTCGAGGAAGGCGTCGGCAAGATGAAGGCGGCGCTCGACGGCCGCAGCGATCCCTCGCTCGTCATCATGGGTCGCACGGGAGCTGCCTCGATCACGTCCATCGAAGATGCGATCCGGCGCGCAATGGCCTATGAAGCCGCCGGCGTTGACGCGCTGTTCTTCACCGGCATCAGGTCGCGCGCGGAACTTGCGGCCATCGCATCCGCCACGCACCTGCCGCTCGTGCTCGGCGGCGCGCCGGA
The DNA here is from genome assembly GCF_023073535.1 of Bradyrhizobium sp. 179. Taxonomy (NCBI): domain Bacteria; kingdom Pseudomonadati; phylum Pseudomonadota; class Alphaproteobacteria; order Hyphomicrobiales; family Nitrobacteraceae; genus Bradyrhizobium; species Bradyrhizobium sp. 179. The sequence continues at coordinate 31,319 of NZ_JADPJR010000069.1, forward strand.
GGAATTGAACGCAACCCACTATCTCGAGAGCCAACGCGTGCGCATCGCGCTGCAGGGCCATGCGCCGATCGCGGCTGCAACGCAGGCAGTGTACGAGACTCAGAAGGCGTTGCGTGAGGGCACGGCACCGAAAGCGCTGAAGGGATTGCCCACATCGGAACTGACCAGCCGCGTCATGCGCGAGGCCGATGTGAAGGCACGCAGCGCCGACTTTCTTGGACTGAGAAAATGAACCGGGCGATCCTCCAGGTGGTGGTCCGTGGCCGCGTCCAGGGCGTCGGCTACCGCGCCTGGATCGAATCCCAGGCGGCTGCATGCGGTCTCGAAGGCTGGGTGCGCAACCGCCGTGACGGCAGCGTCGAAGCGCTGTTCGCGGGCACGCCCAAGCACGTCGCCGACATGGTCGCGCTGTGCCGCCACGGCCCGCCGTCCTCGCGCGTCGACAGCGTCACCAGCGAGACCGCCGGTGCCGATGAGCTGAACCTGCGCCGCGCAGGGGAGGCGTTTTCGGTGTTGCCGACGGTGTAGGTGTGCTCCGGCTCCCCGGTTGCGGCAGGCTTTCGCATTGGAGAGCGTTTCCCTGCGGCATCCTTCGAGACGCCCGCTTAGGCGGGCTCCTTCAGGATGAGGACGGAGTGCGCGGCAGCAGTTTCAACGAGTACCGAAGCCGATTAGCCTCATCCTGGGAGGAGACTGCGCAGCGGTCCTCTCGAAGGACGAGGCGCGCGCTCAGAACGCCGCCAAGCGTGAATGCGATTGCCCTGCCGCAAGCGGGAGAGGTGAGCAATCACCGCGGCAGCTTGGCGATCGCCTCGCTGAGCTCGTGGATCTCGTAGGGCTTGCGCAGGATCGGGAAATCGCCGCGCACGCCGGCGGCGACCTCGCTATAGCCGGTGGCGAGCAGGATCGGCAGGCCGGGCCGGATCTGGCGCAGGTGCTGGGCGAGGCCGAGCCCGTCCATCTTGCCGGGCATGACGATGTCCGAGAAGACGAAGTCGACGCCGTTCTTCTCGATCTCGAGCAGCGCAGCTTCGGCATCGGCGACCCTGCGCACGCTGTAGCCGAGCTGTTCCAGCAGGCCAACGCTGACGGAAGCGACGTCCGGATTGTCCTCGACCAGCAGCACCGTGCCGCTGCCGCGGAACGATGATGCTCCCGCCGGCTCGCGCGATGGCGCGTCGTCCGCGCGCGGCAGCAGGATGGTGAAAGTGGTCCCCTTGCCAAGCTCGCTGGCGACCTTGATCGTGCCGCCCGCCTGGTGGGCAAAGCCGTGCACCTGGGATAGGCCGAGCCCGGTGCCTTTTCCGATCGGCTTGGTCGTGAAGAACGGCTCGAAGATCTTGTCGAGGACGTCATCGGGAATGCCGAACCCGGTATCGCTGACGTCGATCGCAACAAAGTTGCCGGCGAGCGGGGGCTCATGGAGTACGACATTGTGCGCACCGATCGTCACCGTGCCCCCGTCCGGCATCGCGTCGCGGGCATTGATGACGAGGTTGAGCAGCGCGGTCTCGAGTTCGGAGACGTCGGTCTTGATCGGCCACACTTCGCCGCTGATGTCGAAGACCAGACGCACGGAGCTGCCGACGCCGGCATCGAGCACCTCGCGGATCGCCGCGATACGCTCGGCGAAGTCGACCGCCTGCGGATTGACGCTCTGTCGCCGTGCGAAGGTGAGAAGCTGGTTGGTCAGCGCCGCGCCGCGCTTGGTGGCGGTCTCGATGGCCGAGATCGCGCGCTGAACCTTGGCCTTGTCGTCAGTGCCCCTCTTCAACATGTGGAGGCTGCCGCTGATGATCATCAGGAGATTGTTGAAATCGTGAGCCACCCCTCCGGTGAGCTGGCCGAGCGCATCGAACTTCTGGGATTCGGCGAGCTGCTTCTGCATCACCTCGAGCTTGAGCTGCGTATTGCGGCGTTCGGTGATGTCGCGCGTGATCTTGGCGAAGCCGACCAGCTCGCCGTCCTCATAGATCGGATCGATCACGACGCTCGCCCAGAAGAACGTGCCGTCTTTGCGGACACGCCAGCCTTCCTCCTCGTAGCGGCCCTTTTTCCGCGCGATGCCCAGTGCCCGCGCCGGTTTGCCGTTGGCGCGGTCGGTCTCGGTGTAGAAGCGCGAAAAATGCTGGCCGAGGATCTCCCCGGGCGAGTAGCCCTTGATGCGCTCGCCGCCGATATTCCAGCTCGTGATGATCCCGCTGGGGTCGAGCATGTAAAGGGCGTAGTCGGCAACGCCTTCAACCAACAGCCGGAAACTGCGTTCGCTCTCGAACAAGTCTCTCTGCTGACTAGACTTTTTAACCATTCCGGACCCCGCCTCGACGGGGGCAAACGCCGCAGCCGCCGGATGGTTCCCCCAATCTGGGACATTTTTAGGCAAACATCGCGGGCCGTATGCAGATCGGCAGCCGCTTACGAGACGCGGCGCAGCGCGTTCGAGGCGATCTTGTGAGCGTTCGGCCTCAAGCCGTTGTGCCGCTCCGGAACGTCGCCGCCACTGCACGCAGCGCCGTAAGCTTGGCGGGATCGCTGACCTTCGAATGCAGCATCACCTTCGAGCTGCCGAGTTTCGGCAATTTGTGTGCCGGCCCGATGTCGACCAGCCCGGGAGGCGCAATCCGCCGCGCCAATGGCGCGACCGCAAGGCCGGCAAGGGCGGCCGCGACGGCCGCCGTGACGCCACCGCCGACGAAGCGCTCGCGCCAAGCGATGCCGGCCTTGTCGAGTGCGCGCACGGCAACGGCGCGGACGCCGCAGGGCGGGGCGAGCGTCGCAAGCGGCAACGGCTCACCCTTCGGCAGCGTGAAGCGTCTTGCGGCGAACCAGCCGAACTCGTCCTCGGTCAATTTTTCGCCGCCGCGACGGCTGCCCTCCTGGCGCACGATCACCGCATCGAGGCGCCCCGCGTCATAGGCATCCTGCATCTCGCGCGAGAAGCCGATGGTGACGGCGAGGGTGAGATTCGCAGACATCGCGTGCAGGCGTTCGAGCAGCGGGACGAGTTCGGGCCCCGCCGCATGGTCGGAGATGCCGAGCGAGAGCGTCTGTGCGACTGAAGCCTCACCTGACAGCGCCCGGTCATGCGCCTCCATCAGCGCGCGGGCACGATCGCGGAACGCGGCGCCGTCGGCGGTGAGCCGGACCGCGCGCGGCGAGCGTTCGACGAGGCGCTTTCCGAGCAGCGTCTCCAGCCGCTGCAGCTTCAGGCTGACGGCCGCCTGTGTCGTGCCGAGCGCCTCCGCGGCGCGGGTGAAGCTCTGGAGCTCGGCGACCAGCAGGAAGGCCCGGACGGTGGCGATGTCGAGGACGGTTGTCATCACAATTCATTATCATTGATATCATCACGGATAAGCTACCAACATGACGAGGGGAGGTCTAGCTTCTCCTTAACGCCGCGCGACCTGCGCGGCTCCGAAGGAGAACATCCATGCCCCTGATCACCGTGTCCTACACCACGTCCCGCCAGTCGCCCTCGCTGAAGGCCGACATTGCGAACGCCGTATCCGAGCTCACCGCAAAGATCCTGCACAAGGATCCCAAGGTGACTGCCATCATCGTGAAATCGGTCGATGCAAGCGACTGGTTCGCCGGCGGCAAGTCGCTGGCCGAGCAGAAGCTTGCGAGTTACTGGATCGACATCCACGTCAGCGAAGGCACCAACACCAAGGACGAGAAGGCGGCCTATCTCGCTGCCATGTTCAAGTGCATGGTCGAGCTTTTGGGCCCGCTGCATCCCGAGACCTATCTGCACGTCGACGAGGTGAAGGGCGATGCCTACGGCTTCGGCGGCCTCACTCAGGAGCGCCGCTACATCGCCGGCAAGCTCGAGGTCCCGCTCAAGGCGGCGTGATGCCGGAGGCCGCGGGTGACGATCTCACCCGCGGCCCGGATCGGACATGGAGGATGATCAGTTCGCGAGCCGGAGCTGAACTTCGGAATTGTTCAGAAAGCACAACTTGTCGAACAGATTCAGGTCCAGCGGATTCGGCAGCCTGACATCGCCAAGATCGGGGCATGGCTTGGCTGAGGGGTCATAGGATCGATTGATCTGCGAAATGAAGATGACGGCCAATCCCCTGTCGCGTGCGAACGATTTCAGTGCGCGCACCTGAACGGAGAGGTCCGGGTTGTCCCGCCTCTGATCGAGCAATTGCAGATAGTCTATCACCACGACCGTGCCGCAGGGAGCTGCGGCCATTTGCTTGACGACGTGGTCGGCGCTGATGGCGTCGGAGCAATCGATCTCGAACAGCCTGTCGAACTGTGCGGGGTCCACGCCGATCGCGCGGAGGCGGTCCAGAACCTCTTGCTCGGTATATTCGAGCGAGAAGAACGCAGCGCGATGGCCGGACCGCATTGCCTCCACCGCAAGCTCGAGGCTCATCAGGGTTTTGCCGTGACCAGGACGGGCGCCGACCAGCACCAGGTCGCCCGGCCGTAGTTGCGCAAATAGCCTGTTGGCTGGCGTCACCGCCGCCGCCTTCGCAGCGAGCATGCTCCAGGCCGAAAACCCCTCCGTCGCAGCGATGCGGTCAAGCGCCTCGTGAAGCGGAATGCCTCGCTCGCGGGACATGCGTTTCGCCTTGCGCTTCAGATGATAGACCGGCGCAGATAGTTTCATCGCGAGACCTCCCATTGCGAGCATGATCGCAACCCCTCCTTATGCCTAGCGCTCGAACAGTCGGTCGATGATCAATTCGCCCAGTATGAAGTCTACTTTCCCGGCGGAGGGGGGAGGCGTGGGCGACACCAAAACCAGCATAGCTGATTCCGCGAAGACCACGGAAGCGTCAGACCGCCGCTTCCGGCACCAGCGCGCGGGTCGGCCCGAACAATTGCTCGAACGCCTGGCGCAGCGCGATGTCGACGTCGGCCATCGTCACGAGCTGGCCGAGATCGACCAGCGAGGTGACGCCATAGCGGGGATCGGCGACGCCGCAGGGGACGATGCCGGCGAAATGCGACAGCTCCGGCTCGACGTTGATCGCAATGCCATGGAATGACACCCAGCGTTTCAGCCGGACGCCGATCGCCGCGATCTTGTCCTCCTGCTCCGGCCCCTTGTCTGGTCGCCTCACCCAGACCCCGACCCGGTCCTCGCGCCGCTCGCCGCGCACGTTGAAGGCGGCCAGCGTGCGCAGAATCAACTCCTCCAGGCTCGCGACATAGGCCCGGACGTCGGGCCGGCGGCGCTTGAGGTCGAGCATGACATAGGCCACCCGCTGGCCGGGGCCGTGGTAGGTGAGCTGGCCGCCGCGTCCGGTCGCAAAAGTCGGGAATCGTGGATCGAGCAGGTCGGATTCTTTGCCTGAAGTGCCGGAGGTGTAGAGCGGGGGATGTTCGAGCAGCCAGACCAACTCGGCAGCCTCGCCCGCGGCGATCGCCGCGACTCGGGCCTCCATGGCGGCTACCGCGTCCGGATAGGGCACCGGAGCGTCCGAGATAAGCCACGTGACGGGCTCGCCGCCGGCGGCGGAAAACGACGTCAAATCGAGCTCGTGACGCGGGCTTTGGCCGGGGTTTTCGGGCGAATTAACCATTGGCTAACCATAACGTGGTGATCATGACGGGAGCAAATGCCAAGTCTTTTGGTTCAAAGTCCTTGGTTCACAGTCCCAAGTTGCGGCGGTCCTGACAGTGCCCACTCTCGATAAAGTCACCGTGGATCTCATGGTCGTCCTCGGGACGACCACCATGCCGATCCATCAGGTATTACGTCTTTCCCGCGGCGCCATCATCGAACTGGACGCAACCGAGGCCGACGAGGTCAAGGTTTTGGCCAATAATTTGCCGGTCGCCTCCGGCGTCGTGCTGGTCGATCGCAACCGGATCGCGGTCGAGGTCAAGCAGATGCTGCCGCGCACGCCGGGGACGCGGTAGCGCCCCGGGGGACGCGGTAAAGGCCTGGGCACGGGCTGAAGCCAGATCCCAGGGGGGCATGAACTTTCCTGCCTTGTGGAATTCGGGGCCTTTGCAGGCTTGTATCCCCCTGATGGATTTGTTAGATCGGCGGCCGCTGATCCGGCCAGCCTAAGACCTCAGGCCGGCATCTCCTAGCGCTCGTGGCGGAACTGGTAGACGCGCTGCCTTGAGGTGGCAGTGGGTAACACCGTGGGGGTTCGAGTCCCTCCGAGCGCACCACACTCGCATATTCGGAGCGTCCGGAGCGATCGCTTCGCCTGCGGATGGCTGCTCGAATATTCCATCCCCTTTGTCCGGCCCCACTGAATTTAGGCCGGATGCCCCCACCAAAAGCGCCATTGACGCGGGTCCGCGATCGAACCCGCTCGCATCAAGTCGCCTTAGCGCAGAATTACCAGTCATTTGGTACGAAGGAACTAGTTCCGGGGGCGGGCGTTATCCAGGCAAATCCAGGCAAATCGAATTCCGCAACCCAGAGGAGCCAGGCCATGGGCCGAATGGCGAGCGATGATGCGCGCGAAAACGAACCTTGGACCGCGATTTTGTCTGCTCTCGAGAACGGCGCCATCGTGGTCGACAGGAATGGAAACGTCGTTTGGGTCGATGAGAAGACCCGGAGTCGGCTGGATGGAAGCCTCAAAAACCTTGAGCTGCCCCTTCGTAGGCCGGCAGGTCAAAGCATCGATTGCTTCGTTTCGATTCGAACCCTGATGCTGTCGGATGCGCCGACCGCCATCTGCATCATTCAGGAAACGGAAGAGGCAAACCAGGACACCATGTCGGCGATCGAGTCAGTCCTGGCAGATACAACGTCCTTTGCCCGAACCATTATCGAGAAGCTGAAAGGTGTCCGTACCGCCCAACCGAATCCTTCTGTGGCGGATATCGAACTGCTCACTGATCGCGAGCGGGAGATTCTTGGACTGATCTGTCAGGGCAAGAGCGACCTGCACATGAGCGAGCAGCTGCGCCTGTCCCAGAACACGATCCGCAACCACGTTGCATCGCTCTATCGCAAGATCGGCGTCAACAGGCGAAGCGCTGCAATCCTTTGGGCGCGCGAGCGCGGGATCACCAACGAGGCATTGGCGGAGACAAGACGGCGGCGACCGCGTGCGGATCGAGCCGAACGTTAGCCGCTACTAGTCGCCTAGTATTTCTCTCTCTCTTGCGCTCCGGGGAACCATGTTGTTCCTTCGGAGCGCAGGCTTGTTGAGCGACCGAAGACCGCCGTAGGGGCGAGCAGTGGCAGCTTTGGTTCGGCATTGGCCCGACGATCAAAAAAGTAAGGCGATGTCCGGTGGCTGCTCCGCTCGTGCTACGACTCTACATCGCGGGTAACTCGGCGAGCTCCCGCCGCGCCCAGCAGAATCTTGAGCGCCTTCGCGCCTCGGTGAGCAGCAAAGGCTGGGACATCGAGATCATCGACGTGCTCACGCGTCCTGATCTCGCCGACCGCGCCGGCATCATTGCCACGCCGACTCTTTCGTACGAGGACGGCCATCGCTCCCGTCGCATCGTCGGAGACCTCAGCGACACCAAACGCATCCTTGAATTCATGGGAATCGAAGGAGATCACGCATGACCGCCCAGGATAGCGGCCAAGACGGCGACCAGGAGACCGAGATCTCCGGCGTACTGGAGCGGGTCAGGACCGGCGTCGATGCGTTCGATGAATTGGTGATGGGTGGGCTCCCGCGCGCCCGAACGACGGTCGTCGGCGGCACGCCTGGAAGCGGCAAGACGGTGTTCGCCACCCAATTTCTCGCTCACGGCATCGAGACGTTCAACGAGAATGGCGTGCTGGTCACGTTCGAGGAGCCGCCCGCCGATATCGAGGCCAATATGAGCGGGTTCGGCTGGGAACTGGCCAAGTGGCGGAAGGCCGGTCGGCTCGCGTTCGTCGACGCAAGCCCGCCGATCACGGACGAACTGGTCATCGGCGACTTCGACCTGGAGGGTCTGCTGTCCCGAATCATGCATGCAGTCAGGAGCGTCAACGCCAAGCGCGTGGTGCTGGACTCGCTGACCCAGCTTTTCGATCATTTCATCAGCGACCCCAAGATACTCAGGCGCGAGCTGTTTCGCATCAGCACGGCCTTGAAGAAGGCAGGCCTGACCGTGCTGATGACGGCGGAGCGAAACAGCGAATATGGAGAGATCACGCGGCATCGGCTCGAGGAATTCGTCGCCGACAATGTCGTCATCCTGCGTAATCTCCTCTACCGAGAGAAGCGCCGGCGGACCATCGAGGTGCTCAAGATGCGAGGCAGCCATCACGCGGAGGGCGAGGCGCCATTCACGCTGTTGGCAGGCCGCGGGGTCGTCGCGATTCCGCTGTCGTCTCTCCGGCTCGAGCAACAGTCCAGCACCGTGCGGGTCACCAGCGGAAATTCGGCAATCGACGAGATGTGCGGCGGAGGCTTCTTCCGAGACAGCGTGACGCTCGTGAGCGGAGCCACAGGCACCGGAAAGACGCTGCTGGTCACGAATTTTCTCGCGGGCGGCGTCGAGGCCGGGGAAAGAGCGATTCTGTTCGGATACGAAGAGAGCAAGGGCCAGCTCTTCCGAAATGCCACGGGCTGGGGCGCCGATTTCGCGCGGATGGAGGCGGAAGGAAAATTGAAGATCGTTTGCCTGTACCCCGAAGCCCAGGGGCTGCCCGATCACCTGTTGACGATCCAGGCGTTGGTTGACGAATTCAAGCCCAACCGAATTGCGGTCGACAGCCTTTCGGCCCTTGAGCGAATTGCCCCCGAGACCGGCTTCCGCGAGTTCCTGATCAGTCTGACATCCTTCATCAAGAAGCGGGAGATCGCCGGTTTGTGCACGGCGACCAGCAAGTCTCTGGTGGGCGGCGAAAGCGCAAGCGAGCAGCACATTTCCACCATGACCGATTCCATCATTCTGCTGCGATACATCCAGGAGCAGGAGATCATGCATCGCGGGCTGATGGTATTGAAGATGCGCGGCAGCGAGCATGCCAAGGAAATCCGGCGTTTCACGATAGACGGCGCCGGCATGCATTTGGGTGAGCCGTTCAGTCGTGCTCCGAACGTTTTCAGGGAATGAGCTCGCCGACGCATTCCACATGGCCGCTTCAGGTGAATCATGAGCATTGCGGGTCCGTCCACAAAGCCGGCGATCGATCAGTCCGAGGTCCGGTTTCTGATCGAGAAGAATGCCGACGGCATCATTGTCGTCGACGAATCTGGCGTCGTGCTGTTTGCCAACCCGGCCTCGGAAACGATCTTCGGCCGCCCGATCGGATCGTTGATCGGATCACCCATCGGCATTCCCTTTGTCGTGGACGATATGACCGAGATCTCGGTTCATCAGCCGGGCGCTCGCGTCATCGATGCGGAAATCCGCACGGTCGAGACGACTTGGGATGGCCGGCCTGCGCGCCTTGCGAGCATTCGCGACATTTCGAGCCGCAGGGCCACCGAGGAGCGTCTGCGCCATGCCGCCAAGATGGAGGCAGTGGGTCGGCTGACCGCCGGCATCGCACATGACTTCAACAATCTGCTAACGGTCGTGCTCGGAAATCTGGAAAGCGCCATGCGCGTGACGGCAGCAACCGACAGCCGGATTGCCAATGCGCTCGAAAATGCCGCGCGGGGTGCCCGGCAGGCTGCGCAGCTGACGGCGAAGCTGCTGAGTTTTGCCCGCCAGAAGCCGCTGGAGGCCCGGATCGTCGATCTCAAGGAGCTGATCTCGAGCTTGTCCGATCTGCTGCAACGGACGCTCGGAGAGACGATCGTCGTCAGAACGACGGTCGCAGAGGATCTTTGGCCGGTCGAGGTGGATCCGACGGAGCTGGAATCGGCGATCCTGAACTTGGCCGTGAACGCGCGAGACGCGATGCCGGAGGGCGGAAGTATCGCAATTGAAGTGGCGAATATCGATCGAAAGCTCGCCGATGAAACCCGCGAGGATGAAGGACGGCCAGGCCCTCACGTCCTCATCGCCGTGACCGATTCAGGCTGTGGAATGACTCCTGACGTGCTCAGTCGCGTGTTCGAGCCTTTCTTCACGACAAAGCCGGATGGAAGAGGAACGGGGCTGGGCCTCAGTCAGGTCTACGGCTTTGTGAGGCAGAGTGGGGGCCACATCACGCTGTCGAGCAAGCCAAATGGTGGAACAAGGATCGAGATCCTGCTTCCGAAGGCGGCGGCGCAATCGGACGCTCTGCCGCCGCCGCAAGCCTCAAAGCAAGACAGTCCGTTTGTCCTCCACTCCCGAGAGGGCGAAACCATCCTTGTCGTTGAAGACAACGAGGATGTGCGGGCTTTCACGAGCAACAGCCTCCGCGAGTTCGGATATGTGGTGATCGAAGCGAGCGACGCGCATTCGGCGCTGAAGATACTCGAGCGCGGCGCAAGGGTCGACCTTCTGTTCACGGATCTTGGCCTTCCCGGCCAGCTCACCGGCAAGGACCTCGCCGAGTGTGCTCGTGCGCATCGCCCCGGGTTGAAGGTTCTCATCACCACCGGCTACGCCGGTGACGTCCTCATTCGCGAAGGCCGCCTCGAGGCCGGCACCAGACTGCTCAGCAAGCCGTTCTCCTCAGCGGAGCTTGGTGGCAGGGTGCGCGACCTCTTGAACCAGGGAAACGCCCCCACGCGGCGCGTCCTCGTCGTCGAAGACGAATTCCTCCTGAGCCTGCTGCTCACGGACATGCTCTCGGAGAGGGGCTTCGTCACCGAGGCCGCGACAAGCTTCGAGGAGGCAGTCCTGAAAGCGAGAAGCACGCACCACGAGCTGGCGGCCGCCGTGGTGGATCTCGGGCTTCCCGACCGACCCGGAGATGGACTGGTTGAGGAGCTTCGGGCCCTGCGGTCAGACCTGCCCATCGTCCTGACAACGGGCTACGCCGATGATGAGATGCGGCAACGCTTCGCGCCTGCCGCGCGACTCGAAATTCTCACCAAGCCCTTCGATGTGGATCAGCTGATCGCCGCGCTTGAGGGAATGGGGGTTCACTCGTAGATGCAGAATGTGCAGCGACTCCGTGAGCAAATCCCTGTATTTCATGCCGGCTTATCGGATTTCGTAATTGGAACCAGGCTTCCCTCGGGCCGTTAACGGGCCGACTTGCCGGACGCTCCTGCACTTCGGCCGGCAATATTCGCAACGAGGAGAGTGGCGATGGCAAGTGCGGCAGATCGTGATCCCCGACACCATACGCAGAAGATGCAGAAGGCTCTCCACGATATCCGGAGCCATCTGCGCGAGGACATCGAGAAAGTCGACGAGCCGCAGTTGAAGGCGATGTTCGAAACGTCCGCCGAGGTTTTGGGCGGCCTCGAGAAGGCTTTCAAGGACTACCAACAAAAGAACGAGAAGGCATGGCGTTGATCGGGACCGCGAGCGCAGCGCCCCGGCCGCGCTTCGTCAGCACCCGCTTGGACGGCGGCATGGTTGCGGAACCAAAGCCTTTGCGTTCGTATTGCCCTCGCTGAACTCGCCGCCGGGATGCCAGCTGACGGCGTGCGGCCGAGCGCCTGACGGTGGAGAACGATGAGGGATAGTAGCTCGGAGATTGCCGAGATCAGGGAAGCCGTTCACCTCTGCATCGACATGCAGAACATCTTTGCGCCGAGCGGGCTCTGGGCGACGCCCTGGATGGAGCGGGTGCTGCCGAGGATCGCCTCAATCGTTTCCCGCCATCCGGCCAGAACGATCTTCACGCGCTTCATCACGCCGCAGGATCCGGAAGACCGTCCCGGCCAATGGCAGAGCTATTTCCATCGCTGGCGCCAGGCGACCCGCAGGTATCTTCCGCCATCCGGTCTCGAACTGGTGCCGGCCCTCAGCGAGTTCGTTCCTCCGGCGGTCGTCATCGATAAGCCGGCCTATTCCGCGTTCAGCAATCCCGGACTCGCGAGGCTGCTGATCGAAAAGAATGTCGGTGCGGTCGTGGTCACCGGCGCAGAGACCGATGTCTGCGTGCTGTCGACGGTCTTGAGCGCCGTCGACCTCGGCTTCAGGGTCGTCATCGTCGAGGACGCGCTGTGCAGTTCGTCCGATGTCGGGCATGATGCGCTCATGACGATGTACCGCACCCGTTTTCATGGCCAGGTCGACCTCGTGACCGCGGAGGAACTGGAGGAGTTCTGGCGGGAGTAGATGCGTCGGGCCGATGAAGCGCGGCGCCCGATTCACATAGCCTAATGCGCGGCGCCCCGAAGGTGGTCACATTGTGCGGGCTGGAAAAGGGGGCTGCGATGGCGATGGACCGCATCGAACAGGCTTTTATCGCCACCGCAATCACGGGGTTTCTCGTGATGATGGCGGCAATCGTTTGGATGATGATGGAGTGACTGCGGGAGGCTTCCTGTCTTGCGCGTCGCGCTGCCCTATGTCGCGGTTCTGCTTTGCCTAGCGGTCACCGTCTGGCTCGCTTTCGCACATCTGTTCTGATCGCCCGCCCGTCATCAACTGCGCGGATCGGTGATGAGTGCGGCCAGCTTCCGCGCCATCGCGGCGAGATCGATTGGCTTTTCCAGAAGCGGCACGTCCTCGAATTCCGGACCGATGGTGATCTTGTCATACCCTGTGGTGAACACGAACGGGATGTTGCGCGCCTTCAGTTCGCGCGCGATCGGAAAAATCATCTGGCTGCGGATGTTCACGTCCAGCACCGCGCCATGCAGGATGCTGCCGTCGTGCAGGATTTTGACGGCATCCTCGAAATGACCGGCCGGACCCGCAATCTCCGCGCCCAGCGCGCGAAACATCTTGCCGATATCGTCAGCAAGAAAATACTCGTCCTCAACAATGAAGATGCGACGCCCGGTGAGAGGCCCGCGCTGATGCGACGGGTTGGGCGATGTTGCCATGGTGCCTCCAGCCTCCGCTTCCAGCCCCTTGGAACATACAGGGGGGACCCGCCTTGGTAAAAACGAAGCAAGCCGAGGCGAGTTCCATGGCTAACCGCGACATCATCGTCATCGGGGGCTCGGCGGGAGCGACCCAGCCCCTGAAGCAGATCCTCGGCCGCTTGCCGCCCGATCTGCCGGCAGCCGTCTTCATCGTCCTGCACATCCCGGCGCAAGGGATCGGAATTCTCTCGACCGTCGCCAGCAGCGTGGCCGACATGCCAGTCCGGCAGGCGGAAAACGGCATGAAGATCGAGCCCGGCCGGATCTATCTGGCTGCACCTGACCACCATCTGCTGCTGGCGGAAGATCACGTGTTCCTCGGGTGCGGCCCGCGGGAGAACATGGTCCGGCCGGCGATCGATGCCTTGTTCCGCTCCGCAGCCCTCTATCACGGGCCGCGCGTGATCGGAGTGCTCTTGAGCGGCCTGTTGTCGGACGGGGCAGCTGGCCTCAATGCCATCAAGCGCTGCGGCGGGATGACCGTGGTCCAGGACCCCTCGGATGCCATTGCCGACGAGATGCCGCTACGCGCGATGGAGGCGACCACTGTCGATCTCTGTGTTCCGAGCGCGGGTATGGGCGACGTTCTCTCTGAACTCGTAAGAGAGCAGGCCGGAGCCATTCTGCCGATCCCGCCCGAGATCAGGCTTGAGGTGGAGATCGCAGCCGGCGACCGGATCGGCAGTGACAATCTCGTCTCGATGGCCGATCCTGTCGCGTTGACCTGTCCGGCCTGCGGCGGCGTGCTGTCCGAGGTCAAGGAATCGCGCCCGATGCGTTTCCGCTGTCAGGTCGGCCATGCTTTCGGTGCCGATATCCTTGCCAAGGAGCAGGAAGGGCGGGTCGACGAAGCCCTGCGGGTTGCCTTGCGCATCATCGAGGAACGCGCGGAACTGGTGCAGCGCATGGCCGCGGACGGGCGTCGGAGCGGCCGGTCCGCCGTTGCCGAGATGTATGAGGCGAGGGCGGCCGAATATCGCGAATATGCCGACATGATCCGCCGCGTGGTGCTAAGGTCGCTGGATCCTCCGTTGCGCAAGCGGGAAGGTTGAGGGCGCCGTCATGGCCATCTCCGTTATCGAACGGTCCGAGCAGCTCGATTCCGAGCGCCGCCATCTAACCAGGGCCAATCAGGACATCGAAGAGGGCTCGAAACGTATCCGTGACCAGGAGGATCGGGTTCGAGAGCTCATGGCTGGTGGCCATGACACGGGTGAGGCCGAGCGGCTCGTCGCCCTTCTCAAACGGACGCTGATCGAGTGGGAGCGCCACCGCGTCCTGATCGAGCAGCGTGTCGCTTATCTCCAGCACGGAGATTGATCCTGCGCTGCGAGATAAGGCTGACGATGTACGCTCAATTCCACACGATCGCGGCCCGGACCGTCGCGCTGCCGGTGCGAGTTGCGGCGCAGCCTCTGTTTTTCGGTGGGTTCAAAATGGGGACAAGGTCGGCATCCGGGCCGACCCGCCGTCGGTGCCAGTATTGGTTCTAACCATTTCTGCCCTTCATCTATTGGGATAACATCCATTTCTGCTATGTGCTTGGCGGGGAGCGGTTCGCCCCGCCAGCCAATGAAAGCTAGCAAGAACATGCACGAAGTCGGCGACCAGCCGGTCGAAAGAGAGCGCCAGATCAAGTCCCCGCTGATCGTCGGTGTGGGTGCCTCGCCGACCGCCCTGGACAGTATCGAGCGCTTCTTTGCCAAGCTCACCGTTGAGCCTGATCAGGCTGTCGTGCTGGCGCTTCAGCATCATGAGGCGTTGGACGAGCCGCGACTGCGCGAAATCCTGCAAAATGCGAGCGCTGCCGTGGTCTCCGGCATTGGCGACGGCCAAACCATCGAGGGCGGCACGATCTATCTTTGTCCACCGGCGATGATCACCACGATCCATGGCGGCCGTTTTGCGATGCGCGAGGCCGAGCAGGCGCCCGGTGAGCGGGCGACGATCGACAGCTTCCTGGTGTCGCTGGCGGAAGAACGCGCCGAACAATCGATCGGTGTGATATTGGCCGGCACCGGCGGCAACGGCACGCTCGGCGCAGCGACGCTGAAGGATCATGGCGGTCTTGCCATCGCCGAAAAGGTCGCGAGCGAGGAGCCGGATCATCTCGAGGACGCCAACACGCCGGCGGCCATCGCGGACTACGTGCTGCCGCCGCAAGACATTCCGGAGCACATCCGGGTTTATGCCCGCCATCTGCGACGGTTGGACGAGAAGCAGGGGTTTGATGAGGTGCTGGCCGCGGCCGCGACCTCGCTGTCGCGCATCGCCGACATTCTGCGCAACAAGACCGGAAACGATTTCCACGGTTACAAGCAGAATACCTTCTTGCGCCGTGTGCAGCGGCGCATGCAGGTGGTCCAGATCGACGAGATCGCCGCCTATGTCGATTTCCTGCGCAACGACAAGGACGAAGTCCAGCACCTCTTCAACGACCTTCTGATCGGCGTCACCGAATTTTTCCGGGACAAGCGCGAATTCGAGCTCCTGGAGACCCAAATCATCCCGAAAATATTCGAAGGCAAGGGCGCGGGCCAGCAGGTGCGCGTCTGGGTGCTGGGTTGCGCAACTGGCGAAGAAGCTTATTCCATCGGCATCCTCCTCCGCGAGCAGATGGCGCGGATGGAGTCCCCGCCGCAGGTGCAGATCTTCGCCACCGACATCGATGGCCGGGCGCTCGCAACGGCGCGCGTCGGCCGCTATCGCACCAATATCGAGGCCGATATGACCAGCGAGCGCCTGGCGCGCTGGTTCGTCCGGGAAGGCGACACTTATTGCGTGGTGAAGGAACTGCGCGAGATGTGCATCTTCTCCCAGCATAACGTCATCAAGGATGCGCCGTTCTCCAAGCTCGACCTCGTCTCCTGCCGCAACCTGCTCATCTATCTCAATGCCGAGTTGCAGAGCCGGGTGATCCCGCTGTTCCACTTCGCGCTGCTCCCCGATCGCTTCCTTTTTCTTGGCAATTCCGAGAACGTGACACGGCATCCAAAATTGTTCGCGCCGGTGGACCGCCGCGCCCGCATCTTCAAGAGGCTCGAGACAGGAACGCGGCTGCCGCCGGAGTTTCCGATCACGACCGCGGCGGGAAGGGTCCCCGTCGAGCTGCCGCCGGTGCGTTCGTTCGGCCCCGACGTCGGCCTCGAGCGCCGCGCACAGCGCATCGCGGAGCGCTATGCGCCCGCTTACGTTATCACCGACGACAATTTTCAGGTCCTGCACTTCTCTGGGCGCACCGGCCGCTACATCGAGCCGACGGCGGGCGCCGCCACGCTCGACCTGCTCCAGCTCGTACACCGCGATCTCCGCCTGGAAGTACGCACAGCGCTGGGCCGCGCGGCAGAGACTAACGAGCCGGCCCATGCCGAGCAAGTGCAACTCGGGGTGCATGGCCATCGTATCCTCGTTGACGTCACGGTCGAGCCGATCCAGGACGGCGCCGGCGGCCATCGCAGCTTCGTCGTCCTGTTCAAGGATGGTCCACTCCGCACGATCGAGGCCGGCCAGGCCAATCCAAATGCGCTGGTCAGGACCGAGCACGTCGAGCGGCTCGAAAACGAGCTGCGTGCCACGCGGGAGCGCCTCCAGGCTACCATCGAGGAGCTCGAAAGTACGAACGAGGAGCTGAAGTCCTCCAATGAGGAGTACCAGTCGCTCAACGAAGAGCTGCAATCGGCCAACGAGGAGCTCGAAACCTCGCGTGAGGAATTGCAGTCGGTCAACGAGGAGCTGACCACCGTCAACGGCGAGCTGGCTCATCGCGTTCAGGAATTGACCCGCGCCACTAGCGACCTCAAGAATTTCCTCGAAAGCACGCAGATCGCAACCGTATTTCTCGACAATGACTTGCGGGTGATGACCTTCACGCCCGCGATTACGCAGGTTCTGCATCTGGTCGAAACCGACACGGGTCGTCCCATCAGTCATATCAAGGCGCGCGTCCCGATCGAGGAGCTCTATGACGACGTCCGCCGCGTGCTGCGCACGCTGGCCAGCGCGGAGCGCGAGCTGAGCGCGCCCGACAACGGTACGCGCTACATTGCGCGCGTCCTGCCCTACCGCAGCATCGACAATTTCATCGCCGGTGTCGTCATCACCTTCATCGACGTCACCGCCATCACCCGCGCGGAGGAGCGGCAGCGGCTGCTGCTGGCCGAGCTCCAGCACCGCGTCCGCAACACGCTGGGCGTCGTGCGCTCGATCGCTCGCCGCACGGCCGACACAAGCCAGAGCGTCGAGGATTTTGCTTCCCATCTCGATGGCCGGCTGAGCGCATTCGCCCGCACCCAGGCAATGGTGACCCGCGATCCCGAAAGCGGCGTCGATCTCGAATACCTCGCCGTCGAGGAGCTGCTGGCCTATAATGCCAGGGAAGGCGAGCAGGTGCGTTTGACCGGTCCGAAGGTGCGTTTTCAGTCGAAGGCCGCGGAAACCTTTGCGCTGGCTCTTCACGAACTCGCGACTAACGCGCTGAAATACGGCGCCCTGAGCCAGCCGACCGGGCGCATCGAGATCTCATGGCGAATCGAGGAGAGCACCGAGCCGGCGGTGCTGATGTTCCAATGGCGGGAACGGGGCGGGCCGCGGGTCGCACCGCCGCCGCGCAAAGGTTTTGGCACCGAGCTCCTGGAGCGCACACTTGCGTTTGACTTCAAGGGGCAGACTACGATGGCATTCGATCCTGCCGGCCTGCAATGCACGATCACGATCCCCCTGAGCAAACGCACTTTCCATACGCCGGCGGTGGCTGACTGATGCCGCTTTCAACATCCGACCGCAGCCTCGCTGAACCGGTCATTCGCCGATTGAACGTGCTGAGGCCGATATCGGCTGAGGCGCGACAATCACTCGAATACGCTCTGCTAGAGGCATTGCAGCGCACCGGATCGGGCGAGGACCTGATCTCCGAGGGCGATGTCGTCGATAGCGTCCGTCTCGTGCTGTCGGGCTGGCTCTGCCGCTACAAGACCCTCGAGGATGGCCGGCGCCAGATCGTCAACTTCATTTTTCCGGGCGAGAGCTGCGACGCGCACGCATTCCTGATGCCGGTCATCGACCATTCCATCGCGACGATGACGCCCGTCGTTTACGCCGAGATCAAGCGCACACGCTTCGAGAGCCTGGTGGCCAACGACCGCTCGCTCGCCGAAGCGTTCCTGTGCGAGACCCTCGTCAACGCCGCGATTCAGCGCGAATGGGCCATCAATCTCGGCCGTCGCGTCGCCCTCGAGCGCGTCGCGCATCTGTTCTGCGAGATCATCGAGCGGCTTCGCCCCGTCGGGATGGTCGACGGCAATTCTTGTGTCATGCCGATCACGCAGACGGACCTTGCGGACGCCACCGGGCTCTCGGTGGTGCATCTCAATCGTACGCTCCAGGAGCTGCGCGCCTCCGGCCTCATCGTGCTGCGCGAGCGCACGCTGACCATCAACGATCTCGGGGCGCTCAAGAACGCAGCGCTATTCTCGCCGAGCTATCTGCAGCTCTATCGGCGCGGCTGAAATTCGGACGAGGCCGGCGAGCCGCTGAGCCAGTTCCAGAGTCGTTTCTCTGCCGAGGGTCAGCTTGGTCCGTGTGGTACCGTTGGATTCGCTGCGATCTATCTCACTATGAAGTGGGAGTAATCTGGAGTATTGTCCCTGCATCACCGGCCGAGGCTCTGCCCGTAGGCGCCGGTGGCTGAGAGATCGCGTGCTCCCGCCTGCATAGATCGGGAGCATGCTATGGACGACGATCCTCTCGGCTTTGAAACGCAAGACCTGCTGGAGCGCGCTGATCGAGTAATTGAGGAGAGTGTCCGACTGCGGGCTCTGAACGCTGAGATCAGGAAGCAGCTACATCTATCCCGTGATCAATTGGAATGGCAGCTCGCCGGGGCGGTCCTCAAGAAGTAGGGCGCCGTCCGCCTCTCTGCGACTGGTGAGCGCGCGGGCTTTCGCAAACTTCCACGAACCAAGCGGCCGATCGTCCCGCTTCCGAGCGGCTCATTTCGACAGGCACGGCAACGCCGTTAAGATCTTAATCCAAGTTAGTGCCTGCATGAATTTTGAGCCGGCGGCTCATTTTGAGTAACTTGCGTAAAAGGCACTTTCACGCTGGCGTCCTATCATGGACCGATGCGGGATGCCCTCCTTTGCCGCGCAGCCGGCACGATAGACATCAGCCGCGCTCTGCGGGAGCAGCATCGACTGCTTGCGACCCAGCACCGCCAGGCCGCGGTTGAATTGCGCCTTGCAGTCATGGAGAGCGCCATGGTCCTCATCGAAGTGAAGGCTCATCGTGACAATCGCGAAGATGAGTTCACATCGAGTGCCGGTTAGGCGATCTGCTGCCAGTTTTTTGCGGAACCCGGCAACCGCTCCGCTCCTGGAGCGTTGATGGTTCGCCCACGCCGTTTGGGTGTGGCCAACGCTTGACCCTGGGGAACGCAACGGCGCGCTCTGCCCGATCATCAGGGAGAACGCTTCATGTTAATGCGGCATCGATCGAAGCAAGCGGATCCGCTGGAGATGCGCCTCGCCGCTGAAGCGCAGCGGCTGCGCGAAGAAGCCAACGCGCTGCCGCCGGGAGCGGCACGGGATGAGATGTTGCGCAAGGCGAGGCAGGCGGAGACCGGCTCTCAGATGAGCGAATGGCTTCGATCACCAGGCTTGCAGCCGCCCGACTAGAACCACGCAGAGGCATGCGCAGACTGGCGCGCAAGGCCGCGGCGCAAATGATGCGACGCGCGTCCGGGCTGCACGCGCCAGGAACGGGTTAGATGTCGGCGCGTACCGATGCGCTGGTGTCGTGGGCAGAAACCGGAAAAATGAGCACCACGTCCATCGTCCCCGTTGTGTCCGGTTGTCACCCGGCGGTGCCTTCCGTCAACGCCGCTTCGCGGCTTTGGTTCGCCTGTTGTACGGCGAGCGATTCGTTGGCCTCAGCGAAATCCCTTCACGTTGCGCCTTGCTGCGGATGGCCGCGACCGGACGCTGAAGCTTAATGCTCATGACGCCGGTCGGCGTGTTGCCTTTCGCGAGCTGCTTCAGCTTGCTCACGTCCGCAGGCGTCCACGGCTCGCGCGCGCGGCGCTTGTAGGCGGGATTCGCCTTGCGTGGTCCTTTGCGGCCGATCGGTGAGCCCGGCCGCTTCCATGCTGCTTTCGCCATGATGATCCTCCTTCAAGTCCCCCCATGAACATGCGAATCAGCATTTCGGTTCCGGCGCAATCAACTCTGCCGGCACGCAGACCTGCCGGCATCCGGCGGCGCGCAAAATCACGCAGTGTTAACTTATTGAAATGCCGGAACCGGCTGATGCGGCGGAAGCTACAAACACTGCCGGGCTGGGCCGCCCCAGCCGGCACGCCTCGGCCCCGGTGCCCGACCTCCCGCCGGGGCCAATTTCCTTCCAACCAAATGATTTGTGAAACGACAATGACCGCCAAACGCAATCGCAGGAAACAGACCCAATCGCTCCAGGAGAGGCTGGCTGCATTCGCCGAAAACGCCCGCGCGCGTGCGCGCAGCCTGCCGCCCGGCAGGGAGCGCGAGATGCTGCTGCAACGCGCCAAGCAGAACGAGGTGACCTCGAACCTGACGGACTGGCTGAGCGCGCCCGCCCATCCCAGGCGAGATCGATGACGGTGCCGGGCATGAAGCACTATCGCGCTTTCCAGATCGATCGCGACGGTCATGTGTTCGGATGTATCAATCTCGTCTGCGGCGATGACGAGCAGGCCAAACGCGAGGCCGCCGCGCTCGTGCTGGTCCACCGCATCGAGCTATGGCGGCTGGACCAGCGGATCGCGCAATTCGATTTGCCTGAGGAAGTCGTTCGGCAATAGGCATTCGGGAACCACCCGCTGCGCCCTGGGTTGGTCGAACGCGTCCGACTTTGCCAGGAGCCAGCATGACGGAAGCCGACATTCGCAAGGGGATGCCGCCCGTCAGGCTGTCGCGCGAAGAATTCGAGAGCCGTTACAGGAGCCGGTTCGTCGATCCTGCCTTTGCCCCCCTGCAACGCGAGCTTGATGCCATCGTCGGCGCCGCCTGGGACGCTTACAGTCATTCGCGCAAGGCGCCGCTGACGCGCAAGGCGGGAGCAGGCTTCGCCGATCCCGATTACGACATCGCCGTCGATTGGCTGGAGGCGCGTGCCGCCGTGCTTGCGGCGCAGCGCCGGCATGACGATGCCAGTGAGACGCCGCGGATCCTGATCATCAACGGCTCGGCCCGCAGCGAGCACACCTGTCCCGGCGAGATGTCCAAGACCTGGCGCCTGGTCAAGTTGGCCGAGCCGGTCTTCATCGAGATGGGATTTGCCGTCGATATCCTCGATCTCTCGCGCCTCGCTTCGGAATTTGGCAAGAATATCCATCCTTGCAAATCCTGCGTCGCAACCGCGATGCCGCTCTGCCACTGGCCATGCAGCTGCTATCCGAATTATTCGCTGGGGCAGGTGGGCGACTGGATGAACGAGATCTATCCGCTCTGGGTCGCCGCCCACGGCATCCTGATCGTGGCGCCGGTGAACTGGTATCACGTGCCCGCCGGACTGAAAGCGATGATGGATCGGATGGTCTGCGCTGACGGCGGCAATCCCGATCCGAGCTCGACCCATGGCAAGAAGGCCGCTGAAGCCAAGGCGATCGAGCTGAAGGGCTGGCCGTATCCGCGTCACCTCGCCGGCCGTCATTTCGGCATCGTCGTTCACGGCGATGCGGTCGGCGCCGAGGGCGTGCGCCGCGCCTTGTCGGACTGGCTGACCGACATGCAGCTGATCTCGGCGGGCCGTTACGCCGAGCTCGATGGTTATGTCGGCTATATGGAGCCATACGCCAATTCGCATCGCGAGCTCGACGAAGACGACGAATTCCAGCAGCAGGTGCGGAATGCGGCGCGCGCGCTTGGCAACGCCGTTCGGCTGGCGCGGAGCGGCCGGCTCCAGGACCCCGGTGCTGGTGTTCAGGACCCAAACCCCAAATGACCAGCGCGCCACTCGATTGCCTGATCGTCGGCGGCGGCCCGGCCGGACTGATGGCCGCGATCTATCTGGCGCGATTTCGCCGCAGCGTCTGCGTCGTGGACGCCGGCGCAAGCCGGGCGGCGCTGATCCCGCGCAGTCACAACGTCCCCGGCTTCGTCCACGGTCTGTCCGGCAGCGAATTGATCGCGCGCATGTCGGCGCAACTGGACGAGCTCGCCGTGACGCGGGTCGACGCCGAGGTCACCGCATTGCAGCGGCACGCGCATGGCTTTGAGGCGAGCTGGAACGGTCGCGCACATCAGGCCGGCACCGTCGTTCTCGCCTGCGGCATCGTCGACACCCATCCGCCGTTCGTGGAATGGCGCGCGGCGGTCGCGGACGGGCTGTTGCGCTATTGTCCCGTCTGCGACGCCTTCGAGGCCGCCGGCCGCCGCACCGGCGTCGTCGGCCCGCTTCACCGCGCTGCCGGCAAGGCGTTGTTCCTGCGCGGCTACTCGCGCGACGTGACGCTGCTCGCAACCGGGCCGAACGACGGCAAGGCAGCAACGTCAGAGCTGTGTGAAGCGGGTGTGAAGTTCGTGTTCGCGCCCGACCTGCACTTGCGGCGACGCGACAATGGCGTCGAAGCCGCCTTCGCGGACGGCCGGACGGCGCAATTCGACATCGTCTATCCCGCGATGGGCGCGGAGGTCCGCTCGCAGCTCGCGATGGTGCTGGGCGCCGAACATACCGCCGAAGGCTATTTGAAGGTCGACGACCATCAGCGCACGTCGATCGATGGGCTCTACGGCATCGGCGACATCGTCACCGACCTGCACCAGATCTCGGTCGCCTTCGGCCACGCCGCAATTGCCGCTTGCACGATCCATAACAGCCTGCCGCGGCTCCTGGCTTGAGGCGGCCGCGCGTGGCTGAGCCACACAATCGAGCGGAACCTGGAACGAAGCGCGTTGCCCCGCTTTGGTCGAGCGGAGTGAGGGGCGCGATGGGAGAGAACGGATGGCCCAATCCGAAGACATGACCCGCTGCATCGGGCTCTGCATGAGCTGCTATCAGACATGCCTCGGCACGGCGATGAACCACTGCCTCGAGACCGGCGGCAAGCACGTGGAGCCAAAGCACTTCCGCCTGATGATGGCTTGTGCCGAGATGTGCCGGACGGCGGCGCATTTCATGCTGATCAACACGCCGCATCACAGGCACACCTGCAGCGAATGCGCTGAAATCTGCGCCGAATGCGCCGAGGATTGCGAGCGGATCGGCGGCATGGACGAATGCGTCGCGATGTGCCGCTCCTGCGCCCAATCCTGCCGCGCGATGGCGGCCTGAAGGACGAAGCCCCATGCTGGAAGAGAAACTCAAGGAAGCCATCATCGGCGAGCTGCAAAGACAGGCCGCCGACCGGCCGCAAGCGCTTAGGGTTCAAGGCCCGGACGATGCCGAACGCTCAGAGGAGCTGAGCGTCAACGGCAAGGTCGACCTTGGCGCGCTGGTCATGGTGATCGCGGGATCGGTTGCCGGCGGCCCTTAGCTCGATCGTCGACCGCCCCCTTAGCCGTATTCCTCCCCGATGCCGTATTCCCGGTAGATCTCCAGCGGATCGAGGTCGGGGAATAGGCGGCACTTGGCTTGGGCGAGGTGCAGGCTCACCGCCGCCGGCTCCTTGCCATTCGAGAGCATCTTGCGGATGTCGTCCATATGTGCGTTCGGCCGGTGCTTGGGCTCGAGCTGCTCCAGTGCGACCAGCGCGGTCGCGAGGGCCTCGGTCAGAACCCAGTCGTCGTGGCCCGTGATTCCCTTCTTCGACATCGGCAGACCCCACATCTGGTGGCGGTCGATAGTCTATCGCGACTTCCGCCAAATCGCCATTGAACCGTTGCGGGCTACCGTCGTGCAATGGGCCGACGGCATGCTCCGGCTTGCATTATAGGCGCGTGTGGCTAAATGGCGGCGAGTTGCGAGGCGATAGTATCTTTGTTGAAACAAATTTGGCGTAGACGGGACTGCACGGCATCCAGGCCGGCTGCTCCATCTGGCCCCTGATTCCGTATGCGCGACGATCCGGTTGCGCATCCCTCAAGGCTTGAGCCAGCATGGTCTTTCTTAGCTTCGTCTACCGCTTCATCACCAATTTCGCTTTCCTGGCGGTGGTCTATTTCAGCCTGAACTTCATGGAGAAGTATCCGAACCGGGCCATCCTGGCGATCCTGGTGCTGGTCTATGCCGCCATGCGCGCGGCCTCGACGCTGCGCGCGTTCTACTTCTTCCAGAAGATCGAGAAGCTGGAAGCCGAGACGCGGCGCCTTCAGGCTCCCATCAATGATGGCTCGGGCGGAAGCTCGGCACGCAAGCAGGTCGTCGCCGACGTTGCGCGGCTGCGACGCGACGGCGAGCTCAAGTCCTATATGGACCTGTTCTTCCTGGCGCTGATCGTGCTGCTCTGCGTCGCCGCGATCATGCGGCAGTAGAACCTTAAGCGCGCTTCTTCAGGCTGGCGACGCGGGTCGGGTGCGGGGCAGCGCTCTTGGTCTGCGCGGCGGGCTTCGGCGCGGCTGGCGCTGCCTGCGCGCTGCGCCGTCCTTGCGATCTCGCTGCCTTGCCCCTGGCTGCCTTGTCCTTGGCCGCATGCGGCGTCTGGGCTGCCATGGCCAGCCGCGTCGCGCGTCGCGACAGGGTCGTCGACAGCAGCACCTCGACCGAGCCCTCGGGGATCGCAAACAGGTCGCGGCCCGGCACGGGCAGGGTGGCCTCGACATTCGCCTGCGCCATGGTCCGGCGCGGCAGCAGCGGCTGATGCTCGGTCTGCGCATTGAGATCGGCAAGGGCGGGCGCCGGCAGCATCCGGGTCTGCGCGAACACGAAATTCGGCACGCGCGGCCAGCGCGCGATCGGCGTCGTCTCGGTCGGCGAATGCAGCAGCCATTCCACCGGCGTGGTCGGCGTCGCCGGCCGATCGGCGGTCGCGGGCACCACATGGACGATGCGATAGCCGCGCGCCTTGAGGTCGCGGATGATCTTCGGCAGCGCCGCCACCGTGCGGGCCTGGATGTCGTGCAGCAGCAGGATGCCCTTGCCCTTGGCCTCGAGGCGCTGGATCGCGAGCTGATAGACGCGATCCGAGGACACATGGCGCCAATCGTCGGCCGGAAAATCGGCGCTCCAGACCTGGATGCCGCGCGAGATCAGATGGTTCTCGACGCCTTCCGCGCGCATCAGGCCGGGAATGCGGAAGAACGGCGCAAGCTTGGTCGGATCGGTCATCGCAGCCGCGGTCCATTCGATGCCGCCGTTGATCTCGGCCTCGGCCTTCTCGATCGGCATGCGATCGAACGTCAGCGGATGGTCCATGCTGTGCGTGCCGACGGTGTGGCCCGCCGCCACCAGCTTGCGCACCCCTTCCGGATTGGCTTTGGCCTGGTTGCCGATGATGAAGAAGGTCGCCTTGATGCACTCGTCGGCTAAGATCTGGAGCACCTGGTTGGAATATTTCGGCAGCGGACCGTCGTCGAAGGTCAGGACCACTTCATGGTCCTTCAGCGGCAGCGTCTCGCGATATTGCATGGTGCCGATCAGCGGATGCTCGCGCGGATCGACCACGAGGGTACGGGACGTCCCGAGCGCGTCGGGATGGCCGGGACAGTCGGCCGCGAGCGCCGCCGGCGAAGCGGTCGTCAGCAATCCCAGCAACAGGCCAAGGGCCGTCCACGATCGCGTCCGCAAACCAACGCTACTTCCGATCATGAACCTCGTCTGCCCCCATGAGATTGCCGCCTTAATAGGTCGGAGATGCCCCAAAACGGTTCAGCCGGAGCCGCGCTGAACTTTGCATGGGGTAGCATGAACAGAATATTAATTGGCCCCAAATCACCCCATTTTGCGCCGGCGTGACATTCCGGCATCAATGCGCATCGGCATTCTTCTGCGCTGGGCCTGCCGGAACGATGTGAACAACCCGATACCCGTTCTCCCTCAGATACCGCAGGAAGGCCGGCATGATCGCGGCCGTGCGCGCCTTGGGGTCGTGGAACAGGATGATGCCCTTGCCGCTCGCGGCGAGGCGCTCGGTGACGAGCTTCAATTCCTGCTCCGGCGTGATCTCGTTCCAGTCGCTGGCCCAGAGGTCAGCCCCGAACACCACGATGCCGCGCGCCTGGAGCAGGTCGAGCTGTGCGGGCGTGGACTCGAAATAGGGGAAGCGGAAGAACGGCGTCGAGGGCGTCGTGGTCGAAACCCCGTGCAGCGCCATCTCGTCGGCCGCGATGCCGCGGTCGATCTCGCTCTTGGCCTTGTCGAACGGGATCCGCGCCATGAACGGGTGCGAGAAAGTGTGGTGGCCGATGGTGTGGCCCTCGCTGGCGATGCGCTTGACCATGTCCGGATGTTCGGAGGCGTGCAGGCCGATCAGGAAAAAGGTCGCACGTACGCATTCCTGCGCCAGCGCCGCCAGCACCTTCGACGTGGTCGGTGGATGTGGGCCGTCATCGAAGGTCAGCACGACCTCGCGATCGGCGAGTGGCAGCGTCTGCGGAAAGCTCTTCAGGCCCACGCGCGGGGTGGCCTTGACGTCGACACTCAGAACGCGCGCAGTGCCGAGCGCGTCCTTGCGCGGGCACTCGGCGGCTTCAAGCGAGGTCGCGCCGACGAGGCCGGCCAGCACCGCGCCCAGCGCCATCGGCGTCCATTCCGGGCATTGCATCTTTGTCATTGCGCTCGCTGTTCGCTTGTGGGTATTGCCTGAACCGTCAGCCCAGACCATCTGATCCAACCTGTCAAACGGCGAGGCGCGCCATGGATGAACATCTGGACGTTGCCGCTCCCGCCGCGGATTCGGTACTCGACCACGTACCGATGCGCAATGAAGACGGCGAAATTCGTCACGAATTCGTCGAGGAGATCGCCCATGCGATCGAGGCCGCAGACTCGGCACAGCTGCGCGCGATCGTCGCCGAGCTGCACGAGGCCGACCTGGGCGACCTGATCGGCGCGTTGGAGCCCGACGACCGCGTCCGCCTGGTCGAGCTGACCGGGCGCGACTTCGACTTCTCCGCGCTGAACGAGGTCGACGAGGCCGTGCGCGAGGAGATCCTCGAGGAACTGCCGCCGGAGACCGTCGCTGAAGGTGTCCGCGAGCTCGAATCCGACGACGCGGTCGAGCTCCTGGAAACGCTCGATGCCGAGGAACAGGAGGAGATCCTCGAGAAGCTGCCGCTGAAGGAGCGCGTGGCGCTCGAGCGCAGCCTGCTCTATCCGGAGAATTCCGCCGGCCGCCGGATGCAGACCGAATTCATCGCGGTGCCCCAGGACTTCACCGTGGGCCAGGCGATCGACTACATGCGCGAGACGCCGGACCTGCCCGACCGCTTTTATGAGATCTACGTCGTCGACAAGGACCAGCACTGGCAGGGTGCGGTGCCGCTCGACGTGCTGCTGCGGGCGCGCCGTCCGGTGCCGCTCACCGAGCTGACCGACGAGGATCGCCGCCGCGTCTCCGTCCTGGAGGACCAGGAGGAGGTGGCGCGCATGTTCGGCAAGTACAATCTCGTCGCAGCGCCCGTGCTCGATACCCAGGACCGCTTGGTTGGCGTCATCACCGTCGACGACGTCGTCGACGTCATCGAGGAGGAGGCGGACGAGGACCTCAAGGCGCTCGGCGGCGTCACCAGCGACGAGGAGCTGTCGGACACTTTTCTCACCATTGCGCGCGGCCGCTTCAACTGGCTGCTGGTCAATCTCGCGACCGCCTTTCTGGCGTCCTCCGTGCTCGGCCTGTTCGAAGGCCAGCTCGAGAAGATGGTGGCGCTCGCCGTGCTGGCGCCGATCGTGGCGAGCCAGGGCGGCAATGCCGCGACCCAGACCATGACGGTCGCGGTGCGGGCGCTGGCGACGCGCGAGCTCGGCTCCTCCAACGCCTGGCGCGTGGTGATGCGCGAGAGCCTGGTCGGCCTCGTCAACGGTCTCGCCTTCGCCGTGATCACCGGCATCGCGGCCGTGGCCTGGTTCAAGATCCCCGGCCTCGGCATCGTCATCGGGCTGGCGATGATCTGCAACCTCATTGCCGGCGCGCTCGGCGGCATCCTGATCCCGATGGCGCTCGACCGTGTCAGGGCCGATCCTGCGGTGGCGTCCGGCACCTTCGTCACCACCGTGACCGACGTCGTCGGCTTCTTCTCCTTCCTCGGCATCGCGACGCTCTGGTTCGGGTTGAAGTAGGACGGACGTGCGGCAATCTCACTCTCGTGTCCCGGGCGCGCAGCAACGGCCTTAGCGTTGCTGCGCAGAACCGGGACCCAAAAAGCGATAGGGACGAGACCCACGAGATGGGCCCCGACTCTGCAGCGCAACGCTGAAGAAGCGCTGCGCTGCGTCCGGGGCACGAGACCGCTCTCTTAATCCGAACTTAAGCGACCTGCCGCATCATCGCCCCGCTTGGGGGAATGAGCATGCGGTTGCGGCTGAAGGCGGACGGACGGATCGTCGAATTGCGGGACGGACAGGAATTTCCGGTCCAGCCGGCGGCCAATGCCGCGTCGGGCGACGCCGGCCCGCTCGCGGTGCGCGATTTGCGCCGCCGCGCCTGCCTCACGCAGATGGAGTTCGCCGCAAAACTCGGCGTCCCAGTCGAGACCATTCGCAACTGGGAGCAGGGCAAGCGCGCCCCGCGCGGACCGGCCCGCGCGCTGCTCGCCGTGATCGCGCATGCGCCGGATACGGTGTTCCAGGCGCTCGCCAAAGTCTGACGCTAAGGACGGAACGCCAAGAGCTCGCGCGAACCCTCCGGTAGTATTGCGCTGAATATCCGGCCGAACTGTCGCGGCGTCCGTTGGCAGCGTCATGGGCCGGGTCCATAATGACGGCCGGATGATTTGGGGCTGCCGCAACAGAGAGGATTCCTCATGCTGTTCGTCGAGGCCAATGGTGCAAGGATCCCGGCGATCGGGCTCGGGACCTGGGAATTGGGCGGCCGGCCATGCGCTCGCATTGTCGAGCAGGCGCTGCGGCTCGGCTATCGCCACATCGATACCGCGCAGGCCTATGACAACGAGCGCGAGGTCGGCGACGGCTTGCGGTCCTCGGGCGTGCGCCGCGACGACATCTTCCTCACGACGAAAGTCTGGACCAACCATTTCGCGCCCCACGATCTCGAACGCTCGGTCAAGGAGAGCCTCGCCCGCCTGCGGCTTCCCTTCGTCGATCTGTTGCTGCTGCACTGGCCGAATTCGCATGTGCCGCTCGCGGAGACGCTTGGAGCGCTATCGCATGCGAAGCGCATGGGCCTGACCCGCCACATCGGCGTCTCCAACTTCACAGTGGCGCTGATCGAGCAGGCGGTGGCGTTATCGCCCGAGCCGCTTGTCTGCAATCAAGTCGAATATCACCCTTATCTGGATCAGGCGAAGGTGAGGGCGGCCTGCGACCAGCATGGTCTTGCTCTCGTCGCCTACAGTCCCATCGCCAAGGGCCGCATCAAGTCCGACCAGACGCTCGCGGAGATCGGCCGCGCCCATCGCAAGAGCCCGGCGCAGGTGTGCCTGCGCTGGCTGATGCAGCAGAATGTCGCCGCGATCCCGCGCACCTCGCGCGTCGAGCGTCTGTCGGAAAACATCGAGATCTTCGATTTCGAGCTGTCGGACGACGAGATGGGCCGGATCGCCGCGCTCGCCAATCCCAGGGGACGCCTGACCGACTTCGGCTTCGCGCCGAAATGGGATTGAGGGGGGCTTCCATTATGCTAGGACCAGCGCGGCAACCCGAAGTCAGTCGATGGAACTGCGGAAGATCATACGGACGGACGTTGCGGCGTCGGCGATCGCGCATCTGACGCTGGTGGCGCTGATCATCCTGATCAGCGAAGTCCATCCGTTCCACGCCGCGCCACCCGAGGCTGTTATGGTCGACATCGTCACGCCGGAGCAGGTGAAGGAGGAGGAGGCCAAAGCCGAGGAGAAGGCCCAGGAAGAGGCGAGGGAGAAGCCGCCGGAGCCGAAACCCGACCTGAAGCTGCCGAAGCTGGAATTGGCCGACAAGTCGGATGCGAGGGCCAAGCAGCAGCCCGCGCCATCGCCGTCACCGCAGGCTTCGCCCGAGCTGCAACGTTCTGCGCAGCAGCAACAATTGCAGAAACAGCCTTCGCCGCCGGACCCGCGCGAGGCCAATGCACAGCCGCAACAGCCTCCGCAGCAAGCCCAGCCGCCGCAGCCGCCGACGCCGCCATCACAGGCGATGCAGCAGCCCCAGGCCGCACCGTCGCCGGCCTATCAGGCTCCGGAGCCCGACGTCACCGTCAAATACGGCGTCATGCTGGGCCTGCCGCCTGAATTGCCGACGAAGCTGCCGAAAGACGCCCCCAAGAACGACGGCGGCGACACCAAGGATTCGATCGCCGCCAAGCTGCCGCCCGAGGTCATCGTCGAACTGCGCCGTCACTTGAAAAAGTGCGCCAAGCTGCCGTCCGGGGTCGCGCCAACCGACAACGTCCATGTCAAGCTGCGCACGGTGTTCGCCACCGACGGCACGCTGGCACGCGAGCCGATCCTGATGGAAGCCCCGCCGTCCGCGAAGGGCGTCGCCATCGTCAAGTCCGCAATGAGCGCGCTCCAGAACTGCCAGCCCTACAAGATGCTGCCGGCCGACAAATACGGGGAATGGAAGGTGTTGGATTTGCCGTTCAGCCCGCGGGATTTTGGCGGGGGCTAGGACGTAGTCGTGTAGCCCGAATGGAGCGCAGCGTAATCCGGGTGATTGCTCGCCATTGACACTTTCCCCGATCGCGCCGCGCTCGATCCGTCGCCGCGCCTGTGTCGCGGCTCTGTCAATCCTCTCTTGCGAAAATATTCCGCTTTACCGAAATTCGGAAATGACGTATGTGTCGCCCATCCCGGCTCATCCGAGAGGGGCGATCATGTGTCGTGATGATCGCGGAGCCGGGCTTGCGGTGGACGCGGCAGCGTCGGGCGCGAAAGGCCAAGGGCAGGGCGGATTGCTCTCCGTGAGCCCTTAAGCTTCGCGCAGACGGACGGCGCTGTCAGGTTCGTCGCGCCAGCATGTCGATGGCAAGGTGCACAACGCCGTCGAACCCTGTGGCGCAGGCGACCCGCGCGTACGGCAAAACCGTGTGGTCCTGGCCGTCGTTGCTACGGTCAAGCTCTTGCGGATGCGGCATTGGCGCCAACCGGCGCGGTGTCCGTGACTTCCACGAGGGCGAGGGAGGCCAGAACGAACTCGGCTCCCGGGAGAGCGCGGCATAAGCCGTCAAACCACTGCGCAGGGAAGGCCGTGTGTTGGGCTTCACCTGTATGCCGCTGTGCAGTTTTTCCTGCGTGTGCCTTTCGCACAGCGGACCGTGGGTGCCAGGTCAGCACCCGGCCTTCCCTGCGCCCTCCCGGCTTTGAGGGTGGAGCGACGAAGCAAAGCTCGGGCGAAACGCGCCGCGAGAATGCGAAGGCGTGTCTGTGCGTTGAATGTGTGTTGGAGAATGACGTTGGTTCACCTTGCTCCGTCATTGCGAGCCAACGGGGCCGCGCTTCGCGCGGACCCGTTGGCTCGCAGTGACGTTGAGAGAGCATGCCTCACTCTCCTCTCGTGCCCCGGCTCTGCAGCGCCCTTCGATGCGCTGCAGAGCCGGGGCCTATATCGCAGCGCCTTCCCGTGTGGGCCGGGTCCCGGCTCTGCGTCGCGTCACTTCGTGCCGCGCCGTGTCCGGCACGGCAGTGCATCAATGACCGCGCTTCTTCTCCTCGTCAGCCGTCACCACCTCCGGCGCCATCGCTGCCCAGGCACTGGACGCGAATTGCCGTCGCCAGGTCACGACCACCACGGCCGCCGTGGTCACGAACAGCAGCCATGGGCTGACGAACCAGCCGAGATAGCCGAGCGCGAAGAAGAAGGCGCGCTGGCCGCGATTGAAATGGCGGCCGGCGGATTCGAACAGGCGCGTGGTGCGGATGACATGGGCTTCCGCCTCCACCGTGTCGCGCTGGGACGCCGGCGGCATGCCGCCGAACAGGATCGCGACATAGTTGAACAGGCGATAGGCCCAGGCGAACTTGAAGAAGGCGTAGACGCAGATCAGCACGAGGCCGACGCATTTCAGCTCCCACAGTGCGGGCGAGGGGCTGAGGTCGATCGGCAGCTTGCTCAGGATCGTGATGGCGTCGTTGGTGGCGTGCAGCAGCGCCAGCGCGCCGCCGAGCGCGAACAGGCTGGTGGAGGCGAAGAAGGCGGTGCCGTTCTGGAGCGAGGCCATGATCTGCATGTCGACCATGCGCGTGTCGCGCTCGAGCAGCTGGCGCACCCAGACCTCGCGGTAGCGATTCATGCGCGCCGACAGGCTGTCGCGGCCATAGGCCGAATGCTCCAGCGTCAGCGCGTAGACCAGCCATTCGATGATGAAGAAGCCGACGGCGGTGATGTCGACCCAGTGCCTGCTCATGTCCGTCTCCTCGCGGGCGGCAACGATTGCCACGCATGGCAAGGCGCGGCAACGATTGATTGGGGGCAGGCTATGGCGTTAAAAGCAGCTCGCTTCAGGACGTCTCGGGAAGGATTGACGACATGGCTGCGCTGAAACTCGCGATCGGCAACAAGAACTACTCGTCATGGTCGATGCGGCCTTGGCTCGCACTGCGCGCCAACGACATCCCGTTCGTGGAGACCGTCATCCCGCTCTACACCGACAATCCCGCCGACAAGGAGCAGATCCTGTCCTTCAGCCGCGCCGGCAAGGTGCCGGTGTTGGTCGATGGCGACATCACGGTGTGGGATTCGCTCAGCATCATCGAATACATCGCCGAGCGCTACCCGGAGAAAAAGCTGTGGCCCGACGATGTCGCCGCGCGCGCTTATGCCCGGTCGGTGTGCGCCGAGATGCATTCCGGCTTCATGGCCTTACGTAACGAATGCGGCATGAACCTGCACCGCCCCGTGCGCCCGGTGACGCTATCGGCGGACGCCAAGGCCAATATCGCGCGCGTGCAGGAGATCTGGCGCGAGTGCCGGACCCGTTATGGCGCCAAGGGACCGTTCCTGTTCGGCCGCTTCGGCGCGGCGGATGCGATGTACGCGCCGGTCGTGCACCGCTTCCGCACCTATGCGATCGAGGTCACGCCCGAGACCAAGGCCTACATGGACACGATGCAGGCGCTGCCGGCGTTCCAAGAATGGACCCGGGACGGGCTCGCCGAAACGCTTCGCATCGAGAAGTTCGAGGACGCCTGACCGCTGGTCCGGCCGGGAAGGCGGCCCGCGCGCCGGCTGGCGGCGCTCCTGCCGCCGCCATGATTCCCTACGCTGCGACATCCAGCTGCGACATGCCGCCGGACGGGGCTGCTCCGGCGGTATCATCGGCCCGCCGGTCCATCTCTATCATTCTGAAAAGACTGCCAAATTGGGGCGGTTGTCATGCCGGCATGGCGCTGGCCAAACGGGCGGGGCTCGTGCTATACGACGGCCCGGGTTTCCGGCCGGCCATCGCAGTGGGACACTGGGCGAGGCAGGCGCTGTTTGAGTGATGGAGAGGGTGTTGAAGCACAAATTCCCCGTGGGAACGCGCGTCTTGTTCACGGCTAGCAATGTCGCGCGTCCGGCTGCCAGCGGCGCGTATGAGATCATCCGTCTGCTGCCGACCGATGGCGACGACTGCCAGTACCGGATCAAGAGCTCGACCGAAGCGTTCGAGCGCGTCGCCAAGGAAAGCCAGCTCGCGCTCTCCTGAAGACGGACGCTACCCTGCGCATTGGCGCCTTCCGGAAATTGTATCCTCTCGCCGTCAAAAGGCCCGCTTCGGCTTCGCAAGGTGGGGCGGGGGCAGTTTGCCGACTCGCGGTGCTCGCTTGACCATTCGCTCTTTGCTCGTGTGAGAGGACGTCGCGCATGACCTGGTCGCTCGACCAAATTTGGCGCTGGCCGGCCTTCCCGATGTGGATGACGCTGCTGGCTGCCGGATTCTTCGGGCTGATCCTCCTGATCACGCTGCTGCGCGCCGACAGGTCGGTCGCGAACGGCGCGCTGACCGTGATCACGCTGCTGTCCATTGCGATCGCCGGGGCGGCCACGGTGCGCGTCTATGGTTCGGAGGGGCAGCCGACCCCGGCCGAAGCGCGCGCGCAGGCGGTGACGGCGAGCCTGCCGGCGCTGTCCTGCCTCGACGATCTCGCCGGCGATGCCGTGGCCGTTGGCTGCGAGAAGGCGCTGTTCGGCGCGCCTGAGGCAGCGGCTGCCGCCGTCTCCTATACCGCCGCCAGGATCGACCGGCTGACCGCGCTCGGCGACGTCGCCACGGCCGACAAGAGCCTGACGCTGGACCTGAAGATGCTGCGCAAATCGCTGGAACGTGATCGCTACGGCCTCGTCGCCCATGTGCTGGTCGCGCGCGACGGCTGCACGCAGTTCGATTGCGCTGCGTTCCGCTCGCTGACCGACCAGCAGCAGGTCGCCGCCAACATGGATTCCCATCGCTACGACACGCTGGTTGCGCGCTATGCGCCGACCTGGAACGCGCCCGCAACGGCGCTGGCGATGCCGGCTACCAGCGCGCTTTCCGGATTGCCGCCGTCGATGCCGACGGGCAAGCCGACCAATGCCGACTTCCCGAGCGCCTCGTCGACGCCGCCCGTCAGCATCATGAATCCGGAGCCGCCCACCGCGGCAACGCGCCAGGCGGCACCGGCCGCAAACGCAGCGCCGGCAGCGCGCGCGCCGGCAGCGGCCTCGGCACAGGCCGCAGCGCCTGCGGCACCAACTGCGTCGGCCGCGAAGAAGCCGCCTGCTCCAAAGGCAGCGCGTTCTCCCGCAGCGCCGGTTCCGCTCGCGCCCCCGCCAGCCTCGGCGGCTGCTCCAGCGGCTGCGGATAACGAGTAGATCGGCATTCCAAATGCGCGGCTGCCCGGTTAATGCTGGGGCATGCCGCTACACCTGATCAAGCTCGCCGTCGGCTGCGACTCCGTCAAGGAATTGAAGGAGTGGATCGCCGAACGGATGCAGACCGCCAAGAAGAAGGGTCTGCCGCAACGTCACATCCACATCACCCGCATGGTGCCCAAGCGCGACGCCGAGATCCTCTCGGGCGGCTCGCTCTATTGGGTCATCAAGGGCGAGATCGCCGCGCGGGAGAAGATCATCGGGATCGAGCCGTTCCGTGACAAGGACGGCATCGGGCGCTGCCGGATCGTGATGCAGCCGAAGGTGGTCTCGGTGTCGCCGCGGCCGATGCGCCCGTTCCAGGGCTGGCGCTATCTGACCGATGATTCGGTGCCCGCCGATCTCGGCAAGTCCGCCGCCGGCTCGATCGCGGCGATGCCGGAGCCGATGCGGCGCGAGCTGCGTGATCTCGGATTGCTTTAAACCGCGATATTGTCGATCAGCCGGGTGGTGCCGAGCTTGGCCGCGACCAGGATCCGCAAGGGTCCGTCCTTGCGCGAGGTGACCGGCGCCAGCGTCGCGGCATGGCGGGCTTCGAAATAGTCGAGGGCGAAACCGGCCGCCTTGATCATCTCGGCGCCGGCCGCCATGGCGGGCGCGATCGCTTCGCCTGCACGGATGCGCCCGGCGCTCTCCTTCATGGCGCGGTAAAGCGTGGTTGCGGTCTGCCGCTCCTGCGGTGACAAATAGACGTTGCGCGAGGACATCGCGAGCCCGTCGCGCTCGCGTACGGTGCGGGAGCCGATGACCTTGACGCCGAGGTCAAGATCCCGCGCCATCTGCGCCACCACCCGCAGCTGCTGAAAATCCTTCTCGCCGAAGATCGCAAAGTCGGGCCGGCATTGCGTGAACAGCTTGCCGACGACGGTGGCGACACCGCCGAAGAAATGCGGGCGGAAGCGGTCCTCGAGCCCGGCCAGCGCCGGCCCCTCCGGCACGATGCGGGTGGCAAAACCCTCCGGATACATGGCCTCGACGCCGGGGTGCCAGACCACATCGACGTCCTCAGCCGCGAGCTTGGCGATGTCGGCCTTCCAGGTGCGCGGATAGGCGCCAAAGTCCTCGGTCGGGGCGAACTGAGTCGGGTTGACAAAGATCGACACCACGACGCGGCTCGCGCGTCGCTTGGCGAGGCGAACCAGCGACACGTGCCCGTCATGGAGCGCCCCCATGGTCGGGACCAGCGCGATCGTGGCCTTTCGCTTGCGGAGAGTGTCGACGGCGCGCCGCAGGGCAGGGACCGTGCGGGCGATCAAGGGACTCGATGACATCAGGACTCGATAGGGTTGGGAATCAGTGCGGGTGCAGCCGGCGCGCGACCGGCTAACCTTAACAAGCGGCGATCATGGACGCCATGCATCCGGATGCGGCACAGCATCCCGGGCAACGGCCGCACAGAATGTCGCGACATCTTGGGCTGGATCACAGACGAAAAGATGACTCCGTAATTCATGACGAAGAACGGCGCATTGCAATTTGCATTACCTGTCACGCATTTCACTTGACCGCTGATGCGGTCAACTCGAAGATATTCGTTAGGGGTATTGAGGATCGCTATGCTTGTGCAGGCTAGCCAAGGCCAATCCGGCTCGGCGCATGTGGTCGTGCTCGGCAATGAAAAGGGCGGCTCCGGAAAATCGACGACCGCCCTGCACATCGCGGTTGCGCTCCTGAAGGCCGGCCAGCGCGTCGCCACCATCGATCTCGACTGCCGCCAGCAGAGCTTTACCCGCTACATCAGCAACCGTTCCGCCTGGGCGCGCCGCACCAAGCTCGACCTCGAGCTGCCGGTGCATCGCTGCATCAAGCTCGGCGAGACCATGCAGATCGCCGAGAACGAGAATGCCGAGTTCCAGCAATTCATGGAGGCGGTCTCGGCGGTCGAAAGCAGCTTCGACTTCATCGTCATCGATACGCCCGGCACCGACAGCTACCTGATGCGGCTGGCGCATTCGATGGCCGACACGCTGGTGACGCCGATCAACGACAGCTTTCTCGACTTCGACGTGCTCGGCACCGTCGATCCCGCCAACTACGTGGTCACGGGAGAGAGCCATTACGCCGAGATGGTGCGCGACGTCAGGCGCAAGCGCCGCCAGCTCGACGGCGCGACCACCGACTGGATCGTGGTGCGCAACCGCCTGTCGATGCTCGGCTCCCGCAACAAGCAGCTTGTCGCCGAGGGGTTGAAGGATTTGTCGCTGCGGCTCGGCTTCCGCTACGTCGACGGCTTCGCCGAACGTGTCGTCTATCGCGAATTTTTCCCGCGCGGCCTGACCGCCCTCGACGAGATCGACGAGGCCACGCTCGGCATGCGGCCCAATCTCGGCCATCTCACCGCGCGGGAGGAGGTGACCAGCCTGCTCCGCCAGCTCAAGCTGCCGCTCGATGAGCGCGGCCGCCGCCGCGCCGCCAACCGTGCCGAATGGTTCAGTCAGGTCGACAAGCCGCTCGAGGTCCACGACATCCTCGGCGCCTGAGGCCGCGGTATATTGCTACTTCCCGTCAAATCCGAGCGCCAGTTGCCGCGGGAACTCAGTCCGCGCTCGGCGCGTTTTCATCTCACGTTGACTACGAATTGAACCCGATCGGGCCCGGTTGCGTCGGATGGTGACCTGCACCTGACGTTAGCCTTATGACAAAGGGTGCCCAACAAACGTGTGCGACGCACAATGAAAGGGCTGCCGGTTCACAATATTTAGCCTTCCTGTCACGCTGCTGTGACATATATTAGGGAATAGGCGACAAGGGGACAAAGAGCCCCGAAGAACACGATTTTCAACAGGGATCAGGCCGCAAGAGCCTGCGGCTGAGGACGAAGATGAAGCGTGGAATTGCCGTTCTGGTTTCGGTCAGTGCTCTCTGCGGCATCGCCTATTTCACGGCGAGCAAGTGGGCCATCAAGCACGAGACCATCACCTTCTACGACGCTTCGCGCGACAACCGCCCGGTGCCCGTCCACATCGCGGTGCGCCGCGACAAGGAAATGCAAGCCAACGCTGGCCTGATCAAGTTGCCTGTCGCCGTGATCAATCATGGCAACACTGTCAAGAACACCGAGTACGGCTTCCTCGCCAACATCTTCGCTGCGCGCGGCTACATGGTCCTGAGCCCGCAGCATGATTTGCCGACCGATCCTCCGATGGTGACCAAGCCGGGCGAGCTCTATGTCGGCCGGCTGCCGCAGATCCTGCGCGGCGTCGCCAACATTCATCTCGCCATGCAGGAGATGAAGAAGGTCCAGCCGAATGCCGACTACGAAAAGGTGACCATGGTCGGTCACTCCATGGGCGGCGACATCACGATGTATTTCGCCAAGCAGTATCCGGATGAGGTCAAGAAGGTCGTCACGCTCGACAATCTGCGCGTTCCCTTCGTCACGGCCGGCAAATTCAAGATCCTGTCGTTCCGTTCCACCGATCCCCAGTTCAAGGCCGATGCGGGCGTCATCCCCACGGACGAGGAGTGCGAGAAGGCGGGCATTCAGGTCGTGAAGACCGAGTTCCAGCATAATGACATGCGCGACACCGGTCCGGACGCGGCCAAGAACTCGATTCAGAGCATGCTCGACAGGTTCCTGAGCGCCACCGACAGCGAGATCAGACCGGTCGACACGCAATCGTCTCCGCCCAAGATTCTCGAGCCGGGTCCGGTTGCATTGATGGCGCCTGCCAAGAGCTGACGCCTCCCTCATCGACACCGATCTCGAAGCCTCCGCCGGCTTACCTCCGCGGAGGCTTTGCACATTGACCGGGCTCTACGCGCCCACCACATTAATTGCCCACGCATGGTTGAGCAGCGATGTCGGGCGACCCCATCAAACCGCGCGGCGATGCCGTCTCGACGAAAGCCGGCGGCGCAGTGCCACAGGCCGGAACGTCCACCTCGGATGACATTGCCGCCTTTGTCGCCAAGGCGCGTGCGTTGTCACCGCATGCGCCCGGCGCGAGGGGGCGGCTGATCTTCGCGCTGGATGCGACAATGAGCCGGCAGCCGACCTGGGACATGGCCTGCGCGCTCCAGGCCGACATGTTTCGCGAGACTGCGGCGCTCGGCAGTCTCGACGTCCGGCTCGTCTACTATCGCGGTTTCAACGAGTGCCGGGCGACGGCGTGGATCTCCGACAGTGCCAGGCTTGCGACATTGATGAGCAAGATCGATTGCCGCGGCGGCGACACCCAGATCGGCAAGGTGCTGAGCGAGGCCCGGCGCGAGGCCGTCGCGTCCGGCGTGCGGGCCGTCGTCTTCGTTGGCGATGCCATGGAGGAGAACGCCGACGAACTCTGCGCCAGGGCCGGCGAGCTTGGCATGCTCAAGGTGCCGGTGTTTGTGTTTCAGGAAGGCCATGACGCCGTGGCCGAGCGGACCTTTCGCGAGATCGCGCGCCTGACCGGCGGTGCCTGGTGCCGGTTCGATCCTGGCGCGGCGGCGCAATTGCGCGAGCTGTTGCGGGCGGCCGCGGCTTACGCCGCCGGCGGCCCCGAAGCGCTGCTGGAATTGGCGAAGAGCGCGAGCGCTGCGGCGAAGCTGATCGGCCAGATGAGGTAGCGATCAGGCTGGCGACCGGCTGCGGAAGCTGAACGCGATGCATTTTGCCGAGAGCGCGACTATATTCCGGGCATGACCCTGCTCGCCGGCGCTGTCGCCGTTATCACGCTTTATCTGCTGCTCCAGATGTTCCGCTCCGCCAATCCGGCGGTGCTGGCCCGCACCATCAAGCTCGGTGGCGGCGTGGTGGCGCTGGCGGTCGCAGCGTTCACGGGTCTGCGGGGCGAACTGGCGGTCGCGATTCCGCTCGGCATCTTCGGCGCGGGGCTGCTCGGCTGGACACCCTTGGCCAACGCCGGCTTCGGCAATGTCGGAGGGCTGTTCGGCGGCGGCGCGGCGCGCGCCTCCGGACAGGCCTCGCGCGTGCGCTCGCAATTCCTCGACATGCGGCTCGACCACGACACCGGTCAGCTGACAGGCCGGATCGTTGCCGGACCTCATGCCGGGCGCGATCTCGGCGAGTTCGATCTTGCCGGCCTGCTGGCGATGGTTCCGGCATTCGATGCCGAGAGTGTGGCCTTACTTGAAAGCTATCTGGACCGCCGGTTTCCCGCTTGGCGTCAGAACGCGCAGGGCGATGCGGCAGGGCGGCAGCGTCGCACGGCGGCGAGCGGCAAAATGACGGCGGAGGAGGCCTATCAGATCCTTGGCTTGCAGCCGGGCGCGGGGCGCGACGACATCAGCAGGGCCCACAAGTCCCTGATGAAGAAACTCCATCCCGACCAGGGGGGCTCGACGTATCTCGCTGCCCGTGTAAACGAGGCCAAGGATACTCTGCTTCGTGCGCATAACAGCTAACTCCGGCACCACGCTACAAACGCCCGTACCGCGTGAACTCCGTTTGCTCTGTCTGCGTCGCCCCGATGCCCGCCATTGTCGGCGTGGTCGATCCCTTGAGGAAAGTTTTAACCGTAAATTGTTGACGAGAGGTTGTCGCGGAACAGCCTCGGCATCACCCCAAATCGAAAATGCCCGCGCAAGGCGGGCATTTGCTTTGAGAGGCTCGAGAGATCAGTTGCGCACGGTGATGCAGGAAATTTCGGCGCGCTTCAGGGTGCGGCAGACCGCTTCGGCCTGGTCGCGCTCGAGCCCGGCGAAGCGGGCACGGTAGAGCTTGCGATTGTCCTTGGCGACGACCGGCTCGGTGAACGGGTCGGCCTTGCTGAGCAGGCCGCGGGCCGAGCTGCGGGCAGCGTCGATGCGCTGCTGGGCTTCGCTCTCGCTCTCGAGCGCGCCGACCTGGACGATCCAGCCGCTGTGGGTGACGACCGGCTTGGTCGTGGCGCTCATCTGAATCGGCCGCGGCGCCGGGTCGGCGGAAGCAAGCTTCGGAGCGATCGAGGCGGGAGCGGCGGCGGGTGCGGCTGGCAGCACGCCGAGGATGCCGTTGCCGGTGCCGAAGCCCGCCGGCTGCCGTGGCAGCTCGGTGCGGGCGATCTCGGACTTCGGCGCTTCCGGCTGGCTCGGGATTTCAGGCCTGTTGATGAGATCGGCCCGGGCGACGACCGCGCCGGACGTTTCCGCGACATCGGACCGGGACGGAATGGTGTTCGTGACCGGTGGCGACACCTGCGCCGGGGCAGCGGAGGCGACCTTCACGGCGCCGGCCTTGACCTGAACGGTCTTGACCCGGACCGGCTTCATCGGTTCGGACGAGCCGGGGATGATGGACAGCGGCTGGCTTGAGATCACGCCATTGGTGAGCGGCGCCGGCTCGATCTTGGCTTCAGCCGGGCGAACTTCAGGCTTGGCCTGAGCTGGCGGCATCGCGGCAGTCGCAGCCGCCAGCGTCGACAGACGCGCGGCAAGGCGGGACGAGGCGGCCTCGGGAGCGGGGGCCGCCGCGGCCTGGACCTGCGGGGCAGAGCGGGGGGCATCCGAGGCGTCGGCGACCTCGGCACTGGCGTCGGCGCCGTTGCGCTCGGTGACGGCGGCGACGGTGTGGGTGGTCGCGCCCTTCTCGAGATTCTCCGCGAGCAGATTGCGCATGATCGCGTCGCGCGAGCCGCCGCTGCGGCCGCCGAGCACAACGCCGATCAGATGGCGATTGCCGCGGCGCATCGAGGTGACGAGGTTGAAACCTGAGGCGCGGGTGTAGCCGGTCTTGATGCCGTCGACGCCCTCGACATTGCCGAGCAGGTGATTGTGGTTGCGGATCGACTGTCCGCGCCAGTTGAACGAGGCGGTCGCGAAGTAGCGATAGTAGCGCGGGAAGCGCTCCTGGATGGCGCGGCCGAGCGTAGCCTGGTCGCGTGCGGTCGTCACCTGCTCGTCGTTCGGCAGGCCCGAAGCGTTGCGATAGACGGTCTTGGACATGCCGAGCGCGCGCGCCTTGCGCGTCATCATCTGCGCGAAATCGCTCTCGTCGCCGCCGATCGTCTCTGCGATCACCACGGCGGCGTCATTGGCGGAACGCGTCACGAGGCCCTTGATCGCGTCCTCGACGCGGATGGTCTGGCCGGGGCGGAGGTTGAGCTTGGTCGGATCCTGGTCGGCGGCATGCTGCGACACCGGCATCTCGCTGTCGAGCTTCAGCTTGCCGGATTCGAGGCGCTCGAACAGCAAGTAGAGCGTCATGATCTTGGTGAGCGAGGCGGGGTGACGCAGTGCGTCGGGGCTGGTCGACTGGAGCACCGCGCCAGAATTGCCGTCGACAATGATGGAGGCAAATTTTGAGCTGGAGCTCTCGGATACATCGCGCTGCACCCGATGGTGCGCGTAGTGGCGCCGGTGGCGCCGTGCCTCGGCAGCGTCGGTGGTGACGATGATTACGGTGGTGACCGTAAGAAGCCCGAAAACGCCAACCCGCGCCAAGCGCGAGGCAGACAAGTTGTTACGAAGCATGGAACCCCGTCCCCGTTTCTGACTTGATCACCGGCTCGTGAGGCGAAATTGTGCCCAATCGACCCGGGATCATTACCTGCTCAGGCTGTCCCTCCGCTGATGTTCACCGCGGGGGACGTTTGGACCTGAGCCGCTGTTCTGGCTAAGGTGATGTTCTCAAACGGCTTTGGCCGCCTGCGGAAGTGAACACGTCCAGGGAATCAGGGTAGGGGGCCGCGGTTTCCAAAAGCTTAAGGAACCCTTGCGGAAAACCCCGGGAATCTCCGCGATTTGAATCTGCTTTTGTGCGGCGCACAATATTCTTGACTTTTTTGTGCGCTGCACTAATTGTAGGCAAAGTCAGGGAGCCGGGGCTTCCCGACGAGAGCCAGGGAAAAGGATTCCGACATGTTCAAGGTTGAAGACTTTCAGAACTACGGGAAAGAGCAGTTCGAGCAGTGCGTCGCCTCCGCGACCTCGGTGCAGCACGGCCTTCAGGCGATCGCGAGCGCTTATGGCGACTACACCAAGAAGTCGTTCGAAGACACCAAGTCCTTCGTCGAAAAGCTCTCCGGCGTGAAGTCGCTGGACAAGGCGATGGAAGCGCAGACCGATTTCGCCCGTTCCGCCTACGAGACCTTCGTTGCGGAATCGCAGAAGATCGCCGGCCTCTACAGCGACCTCGCCAAGCAGGCGCTCAAGCCGGTCGAGACCATCGTGTCGAAGTTCACCCCGGCTGCGAACTGAGCTTTCCAGGACGTCTTGGAATCGAAAAGCCCGGCTGATCAGCCGGGCTTTTTTTGCCGGTGGGAAACGTTGATCATCTCGCGAGGCGCAGCTTGCTCAGCGCGGTTCCGATCGTATTGAAAATAGTCGCGATCTCGGTCGAGCTCTTGATCTCGTAGAACTTGTCCGGGCTGCTCGCGCAATATTTCAGGATCGCCGAGGTCGGATCCCCGCCCGTGTTTACCTGGATCGTGTAGATCGTGTACATCGCCGCGCCGTTGGAATCCTTCGCATTCTTGAGATTATCGCATAACAATTGCTGCCGGGCATCGATCGAGCCAGGGAACGTGCTGTTGCCGTATGTCGTGGTCTGGTTCCTGCCGTTGCCGTAGGCCGGCCAGCGGTCCTCGGTGTTCAGACCATCGGACAGCAGGATGATGACCCTGTTGTAGGTGGAGCCGCTGCTGGTGCTCTCCGCTGGCGCGTTCAGAGGATTGCCCTGTCGCAACGACTGCCAGGCCCAAGCCAATCC
The DNA here is from genome assembly GCF_023073535.1 of Bradyrhizobium sp. 179. Taxonomy (NCBI): domain Bacteria; kingdom Pseudomonadati; phylum Pseudomonadota; class Alphaproteobacteria; order Hyphomicrobiales; family Nitrobacteraceae; genus Bradyrhizobium; species Bradyrhizobium sp. 179. The sequence continues at coordinate 74,648 of NZ_JADPJR010000069.1, forward strand.
GACAGCCTGGTTGGTGCCGCCCGTTGGCTCCATCGCGTTGACCGCGGTCTTCAGAGCGCTCCAGTCGTAGGTCAGGGGGATGACCCGCCCGAGCTTGGTCGAAGCGCTGCTGCTGCAATAGGAGATGCTGTTCTCGTAATATTCGTTGGCGGGAAACAATGTCGTGGCATCGGAGGACGTCGGCGATACGCCGGTCGTGTCATTCGGCTGGGTGCGGTCTGCGACGCAGCCTGTCCAGGTGCTGATGGGATTGCTGGAAGCCTGGCGCCAGTCATTCGCGACGCTGGTAGCGTTGGGAGTCCAGATGTGCTCCTTGTTGGGCGTATGGGTCGCATCCCGGAAACCGACGGCGGCGGAAACTCTCGGTTGGTCCAAATTGTCTGTCGTGTCGTTGGGGCCGGGCTGTGTCCAATTGTGAACATAGGTCCAGCCGGTGCAATATTTGCTGGTGCCGCTGCCAGTGCAAGTGCAGCCGGATACGTCATTACCGGAGGAATTCTTCGGGCAACTGCAGTTCGAGCTTCCGCTGCAGAAGGTTTCCTGAAGGCCGGTCGGCTCACTGCTCCAGCACCCGTTGTAGATCGTCTGCGAGTTGCCATCGAAGGTCGGGCAAATCGGATTCTGGATGCTCGCGCCGTTGACCGTGATCGTGGTCGATTGGATCGTTGACGTGCCCAAAGCGCTGCTTGTCGGTGCGGTCTTGCATGTGAACGCGCCATTGGCGCGGCCATTGGTGTTGCCGAGGGAGTTGGTGAATGGGCACTTCGCGCCAGGTCCCACCGCATGCCAGTTGATAGGCAGGCTTGCCTGGTAGCCGCCAGGTACGTTGGCGGGCTGCGCGGTCGGCGGGTTCAGCCAATCGGTCCAGTCAATCCAGCTCTGGCCATAATTGCTCGTGCCGACGTTGACGTCCTTGGCAAAGGGAATGACCGAAATATAGACATCGCCGTTGGTCTTGCTGAGTGCGCGGAGCTGGTCAATCAGGCCGCCGGTTCCCGCGACCGCATTCTTCAGCGCCGTCATCTTGTTGTTGTCCGACATCGATCCCGTGTTGTCGAGCGCCAGCGCCACGCGCATCTTCACGTTGCCCCAGGTTGCGGTCGACGTGGTATTAAAGCCGAGCGTCGGATAGCCGGCGATCTGCATGAACATGGAATCGATGTAGCTGGAGCCTTCCAGAAGGATCTTCGCTGCCGCGCTTGTGGTCGCCGCAGTGTAGGTTGCCGTTAGCTGAACCCTTGTCTTTGCTGCCGTGTCCGCGGCTTCGCTGCCGGCGAACAGGCCCTTGAAATAGTCTGCCGCCTTCTGGCTGATCTGGGACTGGGAGATGGTACCGGCTGTTAGGTCCCTCGACAGCATCAGCGCGGTCGAATCCAGGGCGGCCTGCATTGACGATCGCGCGCGGGTGGCCCGGCTATAATCGATCGCGGCACCGACGAAGGTCAGCACTGGGACGAGCGCGATGGCGAAGATCACCGCGATATTGCCTTGCTCGGCCTTCTTGAAGCTGGCGAGCTGTCGACCAATGCGGCGGACAACGGGCAGGTGAAGCATGACGACCCCCGAAATCTGTGGTTTGCCCGATCTCGCGCCACGCCCTTGAAGGGTAGGTAAATAGGACCGTAGAAAGCCGGAGATATCCGGTCGAAACCGTCGCAGTCGCGCTAACAGCCGGGTTCCTGGTCAACAGGTCCAAACAGTCACAGTGGAAATTTTTGTCAAATCGATCCGGATTGATTAACCTTGGTTTGGATCGCCGGGCCGGGAATCGGGACCGCCGCGGCCGCATCGGCCGAACCTTTGCACGCTTGCGGCGAGCCGGGGGCAGGGCCATATTGCTAGCGAACGATCCGGTTCGGACCGGACCGCTCGGAAGCGGCGATCCGGAAAGGCGGCGCGCTTGTGCGAGGCTCCGAGGTACTGAGCTGCGCCGCAGACCGTCATTCGCTTCCCTGGGAATTTGAACGCCTGTGCCATGCCGCAATTGACTTCCAGACTCGACCTGCCAGCGGTCACCGCCGCCTCCGCTCCCCGGATGAGCAACGACGAAAACCGTTCGGGCGGCCCTTCCGGGCCGAACACATCGGTCATTACCAAGGTCAAGCCGAAAACCAAACGGCCGAACCTGTATCGTGTGTTGATCCTCAACGACGACTACACGCCGATGGAATTCGTCGTCCATGTACTGGAGAAATTCTTCCAGAAGGACGTCGAGGCTGCGACCAAGATCATGCTGCACGTCCATCATCACGGCATCGGCGAGTGCGGCGTGTTCACCTACGAGATTGCCGAGACCAAGGTGACGCAGGTGATGGATTTCGCCCGCAAGCACCAGCATCCGCTGCAATGCGTGATGGAAAAGAAGTAAGACGCCTCACGGCGAGTTTGAAAGCCGGCTCTTGCGTAGTAGCGGTGTGATCGTCGCGCGAGGTCCGCGCGCGACTTCCGTTGCAGCCGGCAAAACTACGGAATTCTGTGCCGGCGCCGATCCAGCCCAAATCGGAACGGGTCTTGCATCGAAAAAGCCGGTCTTGTGTGCAGCCGCCTGAGTCGCGGAACCGGTCTTTCGCGGCGGTCTTGTATAACTATATGTGAGAAAGGTTGTTGTTGCCTGACCGGGCGATGACGATCATGATGGTGGGGGCCATAGAGGACGCGAATGCCGACTTTTTCCCAAAGCCTTGAACAATCCCTGCATCGTGCGCTGGCGATCGCCAATGAGCGTCATCACCAATACGCGACGCTCGAGCATCTCTTGCTCTCTTTGATCGACGACTCCGATGCAGCCGCGGTCATGCGCGCCTGTAGCGTCGATCTCGACAAGCTCCGCACGAGTCTCGTCAACTATCTTGAGACCGAATTCGAGAACCTGGTGACGGATGGCGCCGACGACGCCAAGCCGACCGCCGGCTTCCAGCGCGTGATCCAGCGCGCGGTGATCCACGTGCAGTCGTCCGGTCGCGAAGAGGTGACCGGCGCCAACGTGCTGATCGCAATCTTCGCCGAGCGCGAGAGCCATGCGGCGTATTTCCTGCAGGAGCAGGACATGACGCGCTATGACGCGGTCAACTACATCAGCCACGGCATCGCCAAGCGACCAGGCGTCTCCGAAGCGCGGCCCGTGCGCGGCGTCGACGAGGAGACCGAGGCCAAGGGCAACGAGGACGCCAAGAAGAAGGGCGAGGCGCTCGAGACCTATTGCGTCAACCTCAACAAGAAGGCCCGCGACGGCAAGATCGACCCGGTGATCGGACGCAATTCCGAGATCAACCGCGCGATCCAGGTGCTGTGCCGCCGGCAGAAGAACAACCCGCTGTTCGTCGGCGAAGCCGGCGTCGGCAAGACCGCGATCGCGGAAGGCCTCGCCAAGCGCATCGTCGACAGCGAGGTGCCGGAGGTGCTGGCGGCCGCGACGGTGTTCTCGCTCGATATGGGCACGCTGCTCGCCGGCACCCGCTATCGCGGCGACTTCGAAGAGCGCCTGAAGCAGGTGCTGAAGGAGCTCGAGGCGCACCCCAACGCGATCCTGTTCATCGACGAGATCCACACCGTGATCGGTGCGGGTGCGACGTCGGGCGGGGCGATGGACGCATCGAACCTGCTCAAGCCGGCGCTGGCCTCGGGCACCATCCGCTGCATGGGCTCGACCACCTACAAGGAATACCGTCAGCACTTCGAGAAGGACCGTGCGCTGGTGCGGCGCTTCCAGAAGATCGACATCAACGAGCCGACGGTCGAGGATGCGATCGCGATCCTCAAGGGCCTCAAGCCGTATTTCGAGGACTACCACCGGCTGAAATACACCAACGAGGCGATCGAGGCCGCCGTCCAGCTCTCCTCGCGCTACATCCACGACCGCAAGCTGCCGGACAAGGCGATCGACGTGATCGACGAATCCGGTGCGGCACAGATGCTGGTCTCCGAGAACAAGCGCAAGAAGACCATCGGCATCAAGGAGATCGAGACCACGATCGCCTCGATGGCGCGGATTCCTCCGAAGAGCGTGTCGAAGGACGATGCCGAGGTGCTCAAGCATCTCGAGCAGACCTTGAAGCGCACCGTGTTCGGCCAGGACAGGGCAATCGAGTCGCTCGCCGCTTCGATCAAGCTGGCGCGCGCCGGCCTGCGCGAGCCGGAGAAGCCGATCGGCTGCTACCTGTTCTCGGGTCCGACCGGCGTCGGCAAGACCGAGGTCGCAAAGCAGCTCGCGGCGACGCTCGGCGTCGAGCTGCTGCGCTTCGACATGTCGGAGTACATGGAGCGGCACACCGTGTCGCGCCTGATCGGCGCGCCTCCCGGCTATGTCGGCTTTGACCAGGGCGGCCTGCTCACCGACGGCGTCGACCAGCATCCGCATTGCGTGGTGCTGCTGGACGAGATCGAGAAGGCGCATCCGGATCTCTACAACGTGCTACTCCAGATCATGGATCACGGCCGGCTCACCGACCACAACGGCAAGCAGGTCAACTTCCGCAACGTGATCCTGATCATGACCACGAATGCGGGCGCGGCGGATCTCGCCAAGCAGGCGTTCGGCTTCACCCGTTCGAAGCGGGAAGGCGACGACCACGAGGCGATCAACCGGCAGTTCGCGCCGGAATTCCGCAACCGCCTCGATGCCATCGTCTCGTTCAGCCATCTCAGCGTCGAGGTGATCGGCACCGTCGTCGAGAAGTTCGTGCTTCAGCTCGAGGCGCAGCTTGGCGATCGCGACGTCACCATCGAGCTGTCCGAGCCGGCCAAGACCTGGCTGGTCCAGCACGGTTACGACGAGCAGATGGGTGCACGTCCCATGGCCCGCGTGATCCAGGAGCACATCAAGAAGCCGCTGGCGGACGAGGTGCTGTTCGGCAAGCTCAAGGGCGGCGGCCATGTTCGTGTCGTTCTCGTCAAGGACGAGGCCGACGAGACCAAGGAGAAGATCGGCTTCGAGTTCGTCGAGGGCCCGGTCACGCCGAAGCAGGAGAAGCTGCCCGGCGCCCGCAAGCGTCCGCCAGGCAAGTCCAAGCCGGGCGGTCCCGGCGGCTCCAAGGGGCCGACCTCGAAAGGGCCACTGGTCAAAGTCTGATTTGCACGCGATGAATTGAAAAGGCCGGCTGAAAAGCCGGCCTTTTTGTTGCTCGCATCACCGTAGCGGCGTCATTCACCCCGCAGGCGCTGGTCGTCCTGCACGCGAACGTGCTCGGCGCCGCGCGCGCCGGCGGGCGACAGCCGCAGCATGCTCAGCACCGCGCCGCAGAGTGCAAAGCCGACACCGGCGAGCAGCGCCAGCCGGGTTCCTTCGACCGGATAGCGGCCGAGCAACAGCGCCACCAGTGCCGCGCCGGTGGTCTGGCCGAGCAGGCGGGCCGTTCCCAGCATGCCGCTGGCGCCGCCGGCGCGCTCGCGCGGGGCGGCCGCGATCATGGTGCGGTTGTTGGGGGTCTGGAACAGGCCGAAGCCGGCGCCGGCCAGCGCCATGCGCCAGATCACGTCGAACGGCGCGGGCGTTGCAGGCAGCAAGGCGAGCGCGCCGAGGCCGCAGGCGAACAGCGTGAGCCCGATACCACCGAGCAGGCCGGCCGGATAATGCTCGACAAGGCGGCCAGCGAGGGGCGCGGCGAAAGCCACCGCGATCGGCCAGGGCGTGATCAAGAGGCCCATGTGCACGGCGGAATAGCCGAAGCGGCTCTGCAGATAAAAGGGGATCGCGACGAAGGCCAGCATCTGTCCGCAGAACGATGCAATCGAGGTCGCAATCGACAGCGCGAACACCGGGATGCGCAACAGATCGATCGGCAAGAGCGGCGAGGCCATGTGGGTTTCGCGATAGATCAGCAGCGCGCCGGCGACGATGGCGATGGCGAACTGCACGAGGCAGGTGACCGCCGCCTCGCCATGACCGACGCTGTCGACGGCGGCGATGCCGACGCCGAACGTGATCGCGGAGAGCCCCGCGCTCTGCCAATCGAAGGAACGACTTGCGGGCTTGGTGTGCGGCAGGCTGCGCAAGCCGATCAGCAATGTCACCGCACCAAGCGGGACGTTGATGGCGAACAGCCAGGGCCAGCTTCCGATCGCGAGAATCCCGGCGGCGAGCGTCGGGCCAACCGCGGCCGAGAAGGCGACCACGAGCGCGTTGAGCCCGATGCCGCGGCCGAGCTGGCTGCGCGGATAGGTGAAGCGCACAAGCGCCGCGTTGACGCTCATGATGCCGGCCGCGCCAAAGCCCTGGATGATGCGCGCGATTGTCAGGAGCGGCAGCGTGTGTGCCAGCGCGCACAACGCGGATGCGAGCGTGAACAGTGCGAGCCCGACCAGATAGACGCGGCGATAGCCGACGATCTCGCCAAGCGAAGCCAGCGGCAGCAGCGAGATCGTGATCGCGAGCTGGTAACCGTTGACGATCCAGATCGAGAAGGCCGGGCTCGCGTCGAGGTCGGCTGCGATCGTCGGCAGCGCCACATTGGCGATGGCGCTGTCGACCACCGCCATGATGATGCCAAGCGCAATGGTCAGCACCGCCTGGTTGCGCTGCGGCTGCGGCAGGCCGTCGGCATGCTCAATCGGGGCGGACGACATGATGGAGGCGCGGTTGATTCGAGCCGTGATTCATCTCCGAATAGGAAATTGCCGGATCGACAGCAACCCGTCAGGACACGGTCAGTTCCCCTGCCGGGAGCCGGGCTTCCACCATGAAAAGAAAGGAGTCGGGAGCGCTTTCACGAGAGCCCGACAGCGCGCAATCCAAGCAGACGCCGTCTCCTACGACATGCTCACATACCGGCATTGCTTGGCAATGCCTAGTCGTGCCGCAGCATGTCAGCGAATGCCGCGTCGGCAACGCGCGGATCGATCGCTTTCGCCTGGGGCTGGATTTCGATCGTCGTTGCGGATGAGGAGAAGCAGGTGGGCTGGTAATCATCCGCCTGCCGCGGCAGGAGCGTCAAGCCCCAGCCTACCAGGACGAGCAGCGCGAGCCGGATGGCGATCACACAAAGCAACAGCTCCGTTGCGCTTATGGTGGCGTCAGTCCTCATGCATGCCAGCTTGAGGCAGGTCAGCAGGCAAGACAATTTGGAATTGGCGAGCGCTGCCTTCGCTCGAAGCGAAGGCTCGAGGTGATCGCTGACTGGACTGTCAGTGTCGCGACTGGCTCTGCCGGAAGTCGCGCGGCGACATGCCGAAATGGTCGCGGAAGACGCGGCCGAAATGCGAGAGGTCGTTGAAGCCCCAGGCGAAGGCGATCTCGCTAATGTGGCGATGGGCGAGCACGGGCGAGGCGAGGTCGCGCCTGCATTGGGCGAGGCGTTCGGCGAGGACATGGCGCTGGAACGAGGTGTCCTCGTCGCCTAGGAGATCGTTGACATAGCGCGGTGAGATGCCGAGCGCGGCCGCGACCTCCGCGAGCGAGAGGTCGGGATCAGCAAGATGCGCGCGGATGTGCGCCTTTAGCCGGTAGAGCAGGGCGGAGCGATGGGTCGAGGACGGCAGCGACGTCTTGCCGAGCCGTTCGCCGAGCGCCATCGCAAGGAGATCGACCGCCTGCTCCGACAGCGCGACCGCGTTGTTCGGAGCCAGTCGGTCCGCGCTCTGGCAGAGCCTGACAATGAAATCATAGGCGAGCCGTTCGAGCGGCACATCGGCGCCGAACGCAATCGCGGTCAGTGCCTCGGTGCCGCCGAGCCGGCGCTGCAGCATCTCACGCGGCACCTTGAAGATAGTCTGCGTGAAGCTGTCGTTGAACTTCAGCTCATAGGGCCGCGTGGTGTCATACAGCGCGAACTCGCCGGGATGGATCACGGTCTCGCGGCCATCCTGCACCACGCCGCCGTCCCCGCGATTGCCGAGCGCGACGAGAACAAAATCCTGATCGGAGCGCGCGATGCGCGAGGGCGTGCGGAAGACGTGCTGGCGGTCCGAGCAGACCTCCGAGCATGCGGCTTTGCCGAGCGAAGCCTGCGTGACCGAGCCGTGAAAGGCGCTACCAAGGTCCGACTTGCAATCGAGCCCGACGAAGACGTCGCAGACAATATCCTGCCAGAGGGCCAGCCGCCGGTAGCCGGGGCTGCCGTCCGTCGTGAACTGGATTGGCATCTGAGGAGCCTCCCTTTCACACCTGCAAAAATCGCCTGTTGGCGGATCCAGCCTGCCCGGAGGCAAATCCCGTACCGGTTGGCGGGCGCGTGCAGTCGAGTTTTTGTTCCGCCCTGGTCGAGCGCCCGGCCGTCCGGCTTGGCCAAATAGACTGCATCGGACGTGGCTTCCGATCAACCGGCGATGGAGGCGGGAATGGGCATCGAACATCCGAAATACAAGGTAGCAGTGGTGCAGGCGGCGCCAGCCTGGCTCGACCTCGAGGCCGCGATCGATAAGTCGATCGCGTTGATCAGGGAGGCCGCGGAAAAGGGCGCCAAGCTGATCGCCTTTCCTGAGGCGTTCATCCCCGGTTACCCCTGGCACATCTGGATGGACTCGCCGGCCTGGGCGATCGGCCGCGGCTTCGTGCAGCGCTATTTCGACAATTCCCTGTCCTATGACAGCCCGCAGGCTGAAAAGTTGCGCGAGGCCGTGCGCAAGGCAAAGCTCACCGCCGTGATCGGCCTGTCCGAGCGCGACGGCGGCAGCCTCTATCTGGCGCAATGGCTGATCGGGCCCGACGGCGAGACCATCGCAAAGCGCCGCAAGCTGCGGCCGACCCATGCCGAGCGAACCGTCTATGGCGAGGGCGACGGCAGCGACCTTGCCGTGCATGCGAGAGCCGACATCGGCCGCCTCGGCGCACTGTGCTGCTGGGAGCATCTCCAGCCGCTGTCGAAATACGCGATGTATGCCCAGAACGAGCAGGTGCATGTCGCGGCCTGGCCGAGCTTCTCGCTCTACGATCCCTTCGCGCCGGCGCTCGGCGCCGAGGTCAACAATGCGGCTTCGCGCGTTTACGCGGTGGAAGGCTCCTGCTTCGTGCTCGCGCCTTGCGCCACGGTGTCGCAAGGAATGATCGACGAGCTTTGCGACCGGCCCGACAAGCATGCTCTACTGCACGCCGGCGGCGGCTTTGCCGCGATCTATGGCCCCGACGGCAGCCAGATCGGCGAGAAGCTGGCGCCGGACCAGGAGGGTCTCCTGATTGCCGAGATCGACCTCGGCGCCATCGGTGTTGCGAAGAACGCCGCCGATCCCGCCGGGCATTATTCACGGCCCGACGTGACGCGGCTCCTGCTCAACAACAAGCCGTACAAGCGGGTCGAGCAGTTTGCGCTGCCGGTCGATATGGTCGAGCCCACGGACATCGCCGCCGCGGCGAGCTGATCGCCGGGACCACGGGAAAGCATGATCATGGAATCCGCAATTCCTCTGCATCTCGAAACCCAGCGCACGCGCCACAAGCGCGTGCCGGACGACTATCAGCCGCCATATCCGTCGTTCGTGGCGCGCTACAAGCCAGCCGTGAACCGCGTCGTGATGGCCTATCTCGGTGTCCAGTATCGCGGTGTGGCACCGGCGGCGACGGACGCATTGAAAGAAATCGCGGGGCTCTTCGCTGCGGAGAACGGTCCGTCACATTGGGACCGCGCGCAATATGTCGACCAGTTCGGCCATGAGAACGTTGTCTCCGTCGCTTATTGGGACGACGTCGCACGCTTCGATGCCTGGTTCGCACCTGCGCGAGAGGCCTGGACCGGAAGTCAGCGAGACAATATCGGCACCTTCATCGAGGTGCTGCGACCCATTGTGGCGCGGCACGAGACGCTGTTCTCCTCGCCTGACCGGCCCGAAGGTGTCGCCGCAATCGCCGGTGGCATGAGCGGCGAGGTGCAGGAGCACGCTTATTGGGGCGGCATGCGTGATCGCATTCCGCTGTCCCAAACGGATGCGATGACGCCAGGCGGCGCACCGGAGCTGATCCGCGCTGGCGCGCGCCTGCGCGTCGTGGCGCACGACAATCTCTGCCTGATCCGCTCTGGGCAGGACTGGAGCGATACCGAGACGTTCGAGCGCAAGCTCTATCTCGACGACGTCGAGCCGGTGCTGCGCCAGGGCATGGATTTCCTGCGTGACGACGGCCTTGGCATCGGCTGTTACGCCAATCGCTACATGCGGATGCTCGCGGCTGATGGCAGCGTCAGCGAAAAGTCCTATGGCCAGAGCTGGTGGAAGAGTCTCGCTGCGCTCGAACGCTGGGCGGAGTCGCATCCGACCCACGTCAAGATTTTCGGTGCGGCGATGAAATATCTGTCGACGCTCGGGCCGTCAGCCAAGCTGCGCCTCTATCACGAGGTCACGGTGGCCGCCGCCGACGAGCAGTTCTTCGAATATCTGAACTGTCATCCGAAGACGGGCATGCTGGCGGCGGTGGAGACCGTCCGCGCCTGATCGGCTAGGTCACGCAGTGGCGGAGCAGCTCGGGATGCGCGGCGCAGATGTGATGCGCGCCGGCGTCGCGCAGCTCAGCCTCGCTGCCGTAGCCGTAGAGCACGCCGATGGCGGTCATGCCGTTGGCGCGGGCGCCGACCACGTCATGGCTGCGATCGCCGATCATGACCGCGTGCTGCGGATCAACCCTGACTTCGTCGAGCGCGTAGCGGAGCAGGTCGCGCTTGTCGACGCGCGTGCCGTCGAGCTCGGAGCCGAACACGCGCTCGAAATAGGGTTTCAGGCCGAAATGATCGACGATGCGCGTGGCGTAGACGGCAGGCTTGCTGGTTGCCACGAACATGCGCTGACGTGTCGCTGCGAGCCTCGACAATGTGTCCGTAATTCCGCTGTAAGCCTCATTCTCGAACAGGCCGATGTCGCTGAAGCGCTCGCGATAGAGCAGGAGCGCGCGGTCAGCGAGTTCGTCGGTCCCGGTGAGCTTCTTGAGGCTGGCATGCAGCGGTGGGCCGATGCACCAGGTCAGTTCGTCCTCGCTCGGTGCCGGAACGCCGAGCCGCTCCAGTGCGTATTGGATCGAGCGGGTGATCCCGGGCTTCGGGTTGGTCAGCGTGCCGTCGAGATCGAAAAAGATTGTCACCATCAGGGTGCGACCTGCATTGATATTGCTGCTGGTTGCTAGAGGGCGGGGGTTCCAAGTCAAGGTCTGAATTGTCCCATAGCGTCAATGCCATGCGAATAGCTCGGATCATCGCTGTCCTGTGTCAGATCCTCGTGCTGTCGCCGGCGCTGGCGGAGGAGGCGCCTGCGCCCGTCGTGTCACCGAATGCGCAGGAACCCGCGAAACCGCCGGAGAAACCGAAAGATGCCCGCGAGAGCGACACGCGGGAGTCGCTCTGCCTGATCATCGAGGCGGCCGCCCGCGAGGCCAATCTGCCGCTGGAGTTCTTCGCCCGCGTGATCTGGCAGGAGAGCCGCTTCCAGTCCGACGCCGTGGGACCGGTGACCCGCAACGGCGAACGCGCGCAGGGCATCGCACAGTTCATGCCAGGCACCGCCGGCGAGCGCGGGCTGCTTGATCCTTTCAATCCGGTGCAGGCGCTGCCCAAGTCGGCCGAATTCCTCAACGAGCTGCGCAACCAGTTCGGCAATCTCGGCCTCGCGGCTGCCGCCTACAACGCCGGCCCGCGGCGGGTGCAGGAATGGCTCGCCGGCACCGGTTCAATGCCGGAGCAGACCCGCAATTACGTTCTCGCCATTACGGGTGCGACGGTGGAGACGTGGGCCAAGGCCGGCGCGACCGGAAACGGCCCGCCGAGCGCGCCGCCGACGAGCTGCCGCGATCTCATGGCGTTGCTCAAGCGCGCTCCTAATCCGTTCGTGGCCGAACTCGAGCAGCATGTCGAGCTTGCCGCCGCAAAGGTCTGGGGCGTACAGCTCGCCGCTGGCTTCGACCGCAATAGGGCGCTGGCGATGTATTCCCGTGCGGTCACGCGACTGAGCACCGTGATCGGTGATCGCGATCCGAGCTTGCTGTCTTCCGTGATGCGCAGCCGCGGCACGCGCGCCTTCTATCAAGTGCGCATCGGCGCCGACACGCGCAGCGAGGCGGATGATCTGTGCAACCGCATCCGTAAGGCGGGCGGGGCCTGCTTCGTGCTGAAGAATCGCGGCGTGAGCGGGTAAGACTCGTGATGCCGGCGCGCGACAAAGCCGCGAGCAGCCCCGCGCGCGTGATTCCTTGCTCGCAATCGTCGCATCGCACGTTATGCAGGTCGCCCCCTCGGGGGCGAAGTCTTCTTGCTGGCCGGCAAGCGGGGCTTGGGCTAAAACCGCGGGCGAACAGCAAGGAACAGGACATATGGTTCGCGAACAGGAGCTCCGCGAGGGCGAGGTCGCCATCGAGCTGCCACCGACGCAAGATGCCGGTCTCGTCTTCATCGGGCGCATCCGCACCCCCTGGACGTCGCGGCTGGAGACGCCGCGGCAAGGGCGGCATGATGGCCCGGTCTGCCGGCTTGAGATCTTCGAGCCGTTCGTGCCGGCGATCAAGGGCGTCGACTTCTACAGCAATCTCGAAGTGCTGTACTGGCTCGACAAGTCCGGCCGCGACATCATCCTGCAAAGCCCGAAGAACAACGAGAAGACCCGCGGCACGTTTTCGCTGCGCTCGCCGGTGAGGCCCAATCCGATCGGCACCTCGGTCGTGAAGCTGGTCGGCATCGAGGGCAATGCGATCCTGGTGCGCGGGCTCGACTGCCTCGACAACACGCCACTGATCGACATCAAGCCGGACCGCTGCGAGTTCACGCCAATGGCCGCGCCGCAGAAGGGCGATTTCGAAACGGAGTGAAGTCTCTCCTCCGTCATTCCGGCGCGCCTCTTGGCGCGAACCCGGAATCCATCAGGCGGCAGAGACGGTGGTGAAATGGATTCCGGGCTCGTGCTGCGCGCGCCCCGGAATGACAGAAAGACCTATCCCGCCTGCAGCGCCGCGATCAGCTTGGCTGCGTGCTCTTCCAGCACCTTGGCATCTTCCTTGCGGCTCGCGGGCGGCAGCATCGCGACGCCGTCGTGGCGCGGCATCACGTGCATGTGCAAGTGAAACACCACCTGTCCGCCGGCGGGCTCGTTGAACTGCTGCACGGTGATGCCGTCGGCCTTGAATGCCTTCATCGCAGCCGCCGCGATCTTGTGCGCGCCGCGGGCGACATGGGCGAAGTCGTCAGGATTGATGTCGAGGATGTTGCGGGCAGGGGCCTTCGGGATCACCAGCGTATGGCCTGGCACGCGCGGCATGATGTCGAGGAAGGCGAAAACGTGCTCGTCCTCGTACACCTTGTAGCTGGGCAGCTCGCCGCGCAGGATCTTTGCGAAGATGTTGTTGGTGTCGTAGGCGGTCATAGGCGGGTCCTCGAGATTTTGCGCTTACTGTCACCAGCCACGGCAAACCGTCAAGACGCCTCGTCGGCCCCTTTGCGGAACGGGCCGAGATCGGCGAGCTCACGTCCGGCTTCCGCAACGTAAGCGCGCTCGCGCTTGAGGTAGTCGTCGATGGCGCGCCGCAGGCCCGGGTCGGCAATGAAGTGCGCGGAATAGGTCGTCGTCGGCAGGTAGCCGCGTGCGATCTTGTGCTCGCCCTGCGCGCCCGCCTCGACGTGCCGGAGGCCGCGCTTGATGGCGAAATCAATCGCCTGATAGTAGCAGACCTCGAAATGCAGGAACGGGTGATGCTCGACCGCGCCCCAGTTGCGGCCGAACAGCGTGTCCGAGCCGATGAAGTTGATCGCGCCCGCGATCCAGCGATTGTTGCGGCGGGCCATCACCAGCAGCACGTCCTCGCTCATGGTCTCGCCGATCAGCGAGAAGAACTCGCGCGTCAGATATGGCCGACCCCATTTGCGCGACCCGGTCTCCATGTAGAATTCGAAAAATGCGTCCCAGGCATCCTCGGTGATGTCCTTGCCCGTCAGCCAGTGGATGGTGATGCCGGCGGCGAGCGCATCGCGTCGCTCGCGCTTGATCGACTTGCGGTGGCGCGAGTTCAGCTTCGCCAGGAAGTCGTCGAAACTCGCAAACCCCTCATTGTGCCAGTGGAACTGCTGATCGGTACGCTGAAGGAAGCCGTGCCTGGCGAGCAGCTTCCACTCGGCCTCGCGCGCGAAGGTGACGTGCACCGAAGAGGCCTTGCTGACCCCGCACAGCGCCACCAGCCCGCTCGCCAAGGCCTCGGTGGTTCGCTCGCGGTCGACACCGTCGCGGACCAGCAGGCGCGGCCCCGTTGCCGGGGTGAAGGGAACCGAAACCTGGAGCTTCGGATAGTACCGCCCGCCGGCACGCTCATAGGCATCCGCCCAGCCGCGGTCGAAGACGTATTCGCCCTGCGAGTGCGATTTCAGATAACAGGGCACGATTCCCGCGACGCGGCCGTCGAGCTTGGCCACGAGATGCCGCGGTCCCCAGCCGGTGCGGATCGTCGCCGAACCCGATTTCTCAACGGCGGAGAGAAATGCGTGTGAGACGAACGGGTTATAAGCCGAGCTTAAGGGGCCGGCGGAATCGCCTGGAAAACCGGACGAGGTTCCCTTGCCATGCCCATTACAAGCTTTGCCGGGATTGGCGCAGGCGTCCCAATCCTCCGGTGTCACTTCGCCAATCGAAGGCAGGGCCTCGAGCGTGATTTCCGATGATGCCATCATGCCCAAGATCGTGCATTGCAGCAGCGACTTCAAGAGGTCGGGAACGCGCTCACGTGCCCGACGCAGCGCAGCGCTCTTCCAGCGGTGCGCTTGCAGAGCAGGCCCACGGGCAGCGCGTTCGCGGCAAGAAGGTCCCGGCTCTGCGCCGCAACGCTAATGGCGTCGCGGCTTGTCCGGGACACGAGAGGTGCCGTGCCCCTACGGCACAAACCCTTCAAAGATCATCTGGTCCGCATACCGCCCGACCCGCGTCCGCTGCTCCGGCGTGCGCACGGTCCAGCCGAGCAGGGCGCAGCCGAACAGGTTGCGAGCAAGCCAAGGGGCGGGGGCGGGGAGATCGTCGACTCTGAACGCGACGAAGTGGGGCTGGGTCTGGAAGCCGTGGCGCAGGTACAGCATGCTGTCGCGCTGCTCCTGCGTGAGCCTGGCCCAGTACTCGTCCTCATAGGTCCGCTGCGCGACGATGCCGCGCGGACGGGAAGGCAGCAGCTCGCGCAGCGCCAGCACCTGGTCAGGATCGAAGGACATACCGACGGCGGGACCGTCATAGGACGCCAGCACTTCGGCCATCCGCTTCACCAGCTTGCGGTCGCCGCCAAAATGGCTCTTCACCTCGATCACCAGCGGTACCCTGCCGGCGACCAAGGCGCAGAGGTCGCCGAGCGACATCATCTGCTCCGGCGTGTCCTTGAACTTGACGGCTTTCAGCTCGGCCGCGGTCTTGCCGATCACCTCTCCGGTCGCTTCGGTGAGGCGGCCGAGCGCATGGTCGTGATGCACCATGGCCTCGCCGTCGGCGGAGAGCTGAATATCGACCTCGATCGAAAAATTGCCTGCGATGGCGGCCTGCACCGCGCCCGGCATGTTTTCCACGATGCCACGTGAAATGTAATGCAGGCCGCGATGGGCGACCGGCCGGGCTATCAGCCAATCCGGAGCGCGCATTCGCGTCAGGCGACCTCGAACACGCCATCGACCTCGACCGCGGCGTCCGCGGGCAGCGAGGCGACCCCGACGGTGGTGCGGGCATGGCGGCCCTTGTCACCGAAGGCCGCGACCATCAGGTCGGAGGCGCCGTTCAGCACCTTGGGCCCGTCCAGGAAGTCAGGGGCCGAGTTGATGAAGCCGCCGAGGCGAACCACGCGCACGACCTTGTCGAGATCGCCGAGGGCCGCCTTGACCTGGGCTAGCAGGTTCACCGCGCAGCCGCGAGCGGCCGCAGCGCCGTCTTCGATCGAGACGCCGGCACCCAGCTTGCCCTTGGCGATCAGCTTGCCGGCCGGGTCGAAGCAGACCTGGCCGGAGACGAACAGCAAATTGCCGGTGCGCACGAACGGCACGTAATTGGCAACGGGGGTCGGGGCCTCGTGCAGCTTGATGCCCTGTTCCGCCAGTTTCTGCTCGACCGTGCCCGCCATGTCTCGACCTCGATGTCCAGGATTCCATTCGTCCCCGGCACGTCTGTGGGAGGCCGGGCGCGCCCTGTTTCGCCCATCGTGCCGCCACATGCAAGCAACCGGAGGGGATGTATTTTGTTGAGGCAGGGGGAGGAGGTTCAACGCGGGCGGGGCAACTTTACGTGAAACGGCCTCAGTTGCGACGCAATGGAACGGTCATTAAAATGTCGAATCTGCGCTTCCCCAAGGACGCGTCCTCAAGGAACAGAGATGGTGCACCTTTTCCGGACTTCGCTCGGTATAATGGCGCTCGCGGCGACCATTGTCGGCTTTGGCGGTGGCGCCCAGGCCGCCAACGGTCCGTTCCTCGCGCACCAGGCGCTTTATGACCTCAGCCTCGTGAAATCGCGCTCCAATTCGGTCAACAGCGCGCGCGGCCGCATCCTCTACAATTTCACGGGCAACGCTTGCGAGGGCTACACCTCCGAATTCCGCCAGGTCTCCGAGCTCGACAGCGGCGAGGGCAAGGTCACGCTGAGCGACCTCCGCTCCAATTCCTGGGAGGACGCCGCCGGAAAAAGCTACCACTTCAAGATCGAGACGCGCATGAACGAGGCGGATGCCGGCCGCGTCGACGGCTCGGCCGAGCGCGACGGCGACCACATCAACGTCAAGCTGAAGCTGCCGGCGCCGAAGACATTCACCCTCGACGGCAAGATCGTATTCCCGACCGAGCAGATCCAGCGCATCATCGCCGCCGCCAAAGAGGGCAAGTCGCTGCTCGAGCTCTCCGTCTATGACGGCTCCGACGACGGCCAGAAGGTCTACAACACGCTGACCGTGATTGGCCAGCCGATCCCCGCCGACCGTGCCACCTCGTCCGATCCGTCGACCACCGACGAGCATATGAAATCGCTGAAGCGCTGGCCCGTCACCGTCAGTTATTTCGACCGCGACGCCCAGCAGAAGGAAGGCGAGCAGACGCCGGTCTACGCGATGGCGTTCGAGCTCTACGAAAACGGCGTCTCGCGCCAGCTCGTGCTCGACTACAACGATTTCGTGATTTCGGGCGCGATGGGCAAGTTCGACGTGAAGGACAGTAAGCCATGCAATTGAGGGCGTGGTCTCCTCCGTGTCATCGCGAGCGGAGCGAAGCAACCAGACTATTTCCACGTTGGCAGTCTGCGTTGCTTCGTCGCAACAGCTCCTCGCAACGACTGGGCTGGTCCTCGGCGTCCTCTCCGGCTAGGCTCCTCCCAACCATAAACTTCGGGAGGCCAGCACCATGCCCAAGCTCGATCATCTCCGCCCCAGCGGCCTGCATCACAATCCCGCCTACTCGCACGTCGTTACCGCTTCCGGTGCACGCACCATCTACATCTCCGGCCAGGTGTCGGTGGACGAGGAGGGGCGGATCGTCGGCGAGGGCGATATTGCCGCGCAGACGACGCAGGTGATGCAGAATCTCGGCCACGCGCTGAAAGCGGCGGGGGCGAGCTACGCCAACATCGTCAAGATCACGACCTTCGTCGTGAACTACAAGCCGGAGCTGCGCCCCATCATCGGCAAGGCCCGCTCCGCTTTTTTCGAAGGCATGGAGCCGCCGGCCTCTACGCTCGTTGGCGTCTCCGCGCTGGCCGCGCCGGAGTGGCTGATCGAGATCGAAGCGGTGGCGGTCGCCGATTGAGGTGACCGGGAGGATGGGTAGAGCGAAGCGAAACCCATCGCGCCCTTGTTGTGCGGATGGAGCTTGATGGTGTCGCTTCGCTCTACCTATCCTACTTGCCTTTGGCCATCTCTTGCAAAACAGCCATCGCCTCGTTGGCTCGGTCCGCCGGCACGAAGAGGTGATCGTGATGCAAGGCGAAACCGCATTCACGCTGATGCGGGCTTCGGCCAGACGCGCCGCGATTGCCGCCAGAATCGGCGAGAGGCTGTTGGAGCCATGGTCAACATACCTTTGTATATCTCCTCTATTCCTTCTCATGCGCTGACCTTACGCTGGTAGAATTGAGCGACGGCGGGAGATTCTTACAATTTGAGTCCACTCGGGTCACTGCGAGGAGAGGCTCAAATGAACGTTGTCATTCGAAAGCTCAACGGCCTGTGGCACCTCATCGTCGGGTCTTGCCAGATCCGAACGCCGTTCGTGGAAACTCAGGATCGGCAATTGGTCGTTCAGTATGCCCGGCGCGCCTATCCGGGTGCACGGATATTTGAACGCGACTGAGTTGAGCAGAACTTAATCACTCCTGCGCCTTCTCCGGCCCCTCATACGCAATGCCGCGGATCACCGCAGCGCTGCCGAACTTCTTGCGCAGACTGTCCACCGCGCGCTCGGCGTGCGCGGCGCGGCGGTCGAGCATGTCGGTGTCGTCCAAGACCGAGCCGTCACGCAGCGCGCTGACGCCGGCGCCCATCAGGCGGAAGGCGGTGCCGTCGATCTCTTTTGCCAGCATCTCGCGGCAGATCGAGAAGATCTTGGCGGCGAGCTGCGTCGGGGCGGCGATCGACCGCGAGCGCGTGCGCTGGCGGAAATCGGCCGTCTTCAGTTTCAACGTGACAGTCGAGCCGGCGAGCTCGCCGCTCTTGAGACGCGACGACGTCTTCTCGCACAGCCGCCACAAGATCTTCTCCAGCGTCGCGAAATCGCGGATGTCGGTCTCGAACGTGGTTTCGCTGGAAATCGTCTTGGCGCCGCGATCGGGCTCCACGCGCCGTTCGTCGATGCCGCGCGCGAGCCGCCATAGCCGGCGGCCGTCGCTCGGAAACTGCCGCATCATCTCGATCTCGTCGGCCTTCTGCAGGTCGGCGATGATGCGGAAGCCACGCTGCGCGAGGCGCTCCTGCGTGGCCGGTCCGACGCCAAAGATGAAGCCGACGGGCTTCTCCGACAGCATCAAGCGGGCTTCGTCCTGATCGAGCGCGGCAAAGCCGCGCGGCTTGTCGAGGTCGGAGGCGATCTTGGCCAAAAACTTGTTGCAGGACAGGCCGACGGAGACGGTGATGCCGATGTCGCGCTCGACGTCGCGGGCGAAGCGCGCCAGCACCTTTGCCGGGATCGTGCCGTGAACCCGCTCGGTGCCGGACAGATCAAGGAAGGCCTCGTCGATCGACAGCGGCTCGACCAGCGGGGTCAGCGCCTGCATGGCCTGGCGCACCTCGCGGCCGACCCGGACATATTTCGCCATGTCCGGCCGGATTACGGTCGCATGCGGGCAGGCCTCCAGGGCCTTGAACATCGGCATGGCCGAGCGGACGCCATAGGTGCGGGCGATGTAGCAGGCGGCCGACACCACGCCGCGCTTGCCCCCGCCGATGATGACGGGCTTGTCGGCGATATCAGGATTGTCGCGCTTCTCGACCGTCGCATAGAAGGCATCGCAGTCGATATGGGCGATGGTCAGGCTCGACAGCGCGCGATGGCGGACCAGGCGAGGGGACCCGCAAGCGGAACAGCGCCGCACGCCGGTGTCCAGATCGGCCAGACAATCCCGACAGAAGCAGCGGGGCCCTGCCGGATCGGGTTCGGTCACGGCACGTCGCGCTCCCAGGAGGGGTCGCCGAGCGCGTCGCCCAGCACCTGCCGCGCTGCGGCAACGTTGGTCGGATGTAGTTCCGCGGCCTTCGCGAAGGCCTTCACGGTCTCGTCATCGCGCAGCACGAAATCGAGCACGCTGAGGAGAAAATTGGGGTCCGAGGCAGCATTGCGCAGGGTCTCCGGACCGACCCCTGTCTCAGCCAGGAACAGGCCCAGCCGCTCGGGCTCGCCGGCGACGAAGGACAGCGCCTGAATCGCAACGATTTCAGCGACTTCGCGGGGGTTGTGAACAGGCTTTTTCACGCGGCCGGTTTGCCTTTCCGTTAACTTTCAGTCTCTACTTTGGAATCATCATGCCCGAGTCTTCGCCTCGAGTCTTGCGACCGCCGACAAGCAACTGGAAACCAAATCGCAGAAAGTCGGCCCTCGGGTTTAACGAAACTAGAGCGAATCTGAGGCTAGTTTGAATCCAGTTTTCGAAGCGCCGGGGAGCGGCGCCTGAGGCGTCACATGTATGGGTCTGCGGACCAAACAGGAGGGCGGGATGGCTAAGACCGTCCTGATCGTGGAAGACAACGAGCTTAACATGAAGCTCTTCCGCGACCTGTTGGAGGCACACGGCTACCAGACCACTGGCACCAGCAACGGCTACGAGGCGCTCGACCTCGTTCGCAAGATGCGGCCGGACCTCGTGCTGATGGATATCCAATTGCCGCAGGTCTCGGGACTCGAGGTGACGCGGTGGATCAAGGACGATCCGGAGTTGCGCGCCATTCCCGTCGTTGCGGTCACCGCGTTCGCGATGAAGGGCGACGAAGAGCGTATCCGCGAGGGCGGCTGCGAGGCCTATTTGTCCAAGCCGATCTCGGTCGGCAAGTTCATTGAGACGGTCCGGCGTTTTATCGGATAGGAAGTGAGTTCAAAGTGTCCGCGCGTATCCTGGTTGTCGATGACGTTCCCGCCAACGTGAAGCTCCTCGAAGCTCGTCTGTCCGCCGAATATTTCGACGTGATGACCGCGGCGAACGGCACCGAGGCGCTTGCGATCAGCCGGCGCGCCGAATGCGATATCATCCTGCTCGACGTGATGATGCCCGATATGGACGGTTTCGAAGTTTGCCGCCGTCTGAAGACCGATCCGGCCACCCACCACATTCCTGTCGTGATGGTCACCGCGCTCGACAGCCCCTCCGACCGTAACCGGGGGCTCGAAGCCGGCGCCGATGATTTCCTCACCAAGCCCGTCTCCGACGTCGTGCTGATCGCGCGGGTGCGCTCGCTGACGCGGCTGAAAATGATGACGGACGAGCTGCGCATGCGCGCCATCACCTCGCTCGAGATCGGCATGCAGGCGCCGGAGCGCAGCGCCGTGGCCGACACCGGCAGGGGCGGCCGCATCCTCCTGGTCGACGACCGCGAATCCTCCTACGAGCGGCTGGCGACGATCCTCGCCGCCGAGCACACCATCGACGTCGAGTCGAACCCGACGGAGGCGCTGTTCCACGCCGCGGAGGGCAATTACGACCTCTTGATCGTCTCGCTCGATCTCAACAATTTCGATGGCCTGCGGCTCTGCAGCCAGGCGCGCTCGCTGGAGCGCACGCGCCACGTTCCGATCCTGGCGATCGCCGACCCCGAGAACTCGACGCGGCTGCTCCGAGGCCTCGAGATCGGCGTCAACGACTATCTGCTGCGTCCGATCGACAAGACCGAACTTTTGGCGCGGGCCCGCACCCAGATCCGCCGCCGCCGCTACACCGATCACTTGCGCGACAACGTGCAGAACTCGATCGAGATGGCGATTACCGACGCGCTCACCGGCCTGCACAACCGCCGCTACATGGAGAGCCATCTCGCCACGCTCGCCGAGCAGGCCGCGACCCGTGGTAAGCCGCTGGCGCTGATGATCCTCGACATCGACTATTTCAAGTCGATCAACGACAATTACGGCCACGACGCCGGCGACGACGTGCTGCGCGAATTCGCAGTGCGGGTGCGCAAGTCGATCCGCGGCATCGACCTTGCCTGCCGCTATGGCGGCGAGGAATTCGTCATCGTGATGCCCGAGACCGATCTCCACGTCGCCGGCATGGTCGCCGAGCGCCTGCGCCGCTCGATCGCGGGCGAGCCCTTCGCGATCCACAAAGGGACGAAGCGCATCGAGGTCACGATTTCGATTGGCCTGACTACGCTGGAGCAGAAGGGCGAGGCGGTCGCCGACGTCCTCAAGCGCGCCGATACCGCGCTCTACCGCGCCAAGCACGACGGCCGCAACCGCGTGGTGTCGCAGGCGGCGTAAAGGCTACTGCGACACAATAATTGCGAAAACAACCCATGCACAGTAGCCGGCGCTAGTCGGATCAATGATTTGCGCGGGTAGCAAAGCGGCTGACGCCGACAGCAAGTCCGTTTGACACGTCGGGCAAAACAGGAACATCCTACAAACTCCGCTGTCATTCCCTGCCAACGGGTCTTGCGTCGGCGAGCCCGATGACAGGCTCCAGCGGGCAATCCAGTACGCCCGCGGCTTTTCGGTCCTAGCCTCACTGTCTCTGGAATACGGATCACCCGCTTTCGCGGGGTGATGACGGCGAGCGATAGGCGACAGCAGCTAGTCTGGCGCGCGCTTGCTCCCCTTCAATGGTTTCTCCGCATCGCCACCGACATGCACCCCTGCATTCCGCAGCAGCACTTTTGCCGCTTCCTTCGCCGCCCTCGCCATCGCGGGATCGTCGCGCACGAGGTCCTGTGCGATGGAGCCGTCGACCAGCAGCACGAGCTGGGTTGCCAGCGCCTCCGCGTCCGCAACGCCGAGCTCGTTCAGGCGATCGCGAAACCAGACGCGGCGGCTCTCCTTAAAGGCGACCGCGATCTTCTTCACGGCGCGGTCCTGTGGCCCGAGCTCGGCCACCGCATTCACGAACGGGCAGCCGCGAAAATCCTTGGCCGCGAAGCGTCGCTCCAGCGAATCGAAGGTGGCAAGGATCTGCTCGGCCGGCGGCTTGTCGGAGGGGCGGGCGCTTACGAAGCGGCGCTCGAGGTAAGCCGCGATCAGCGCGTCCTTGGAGGGGAAGTGGTTGTAGAGCGTGCGCTTGGAGATGCCGATCTCGGCTGCAATGGTGTCGACGCCGATGGCGCGAATGCCTTGCAGGTAGAACAGCTTGTCGGCGGTCTCGAGGATCCGCTCTTTCATCGTCTGTGGGGCGGGCGGGGGAGCCATGCGGTAGCGCGCGTCCTGTTCGCTTGACAGCACCGGCCTTTCATAGCCTAAGTACACAGGTCTGTGTAATCAAAATCAACGGCAAAGGCAGGCGAGGGCGTTTGCGCCGTGCCCAAAAGGGAGAAGAAAATGCCCCTGTTGCAGATCCTGCGTCCGACCTTGCCCATCCTGATCGGCGCCTCGATCATGCTGACCCTGAGCATGGGGCTGCGCCAGTCGCTCGGCATCTTCCTGCAACCGCTGACGCATGACATCCACATCTCGGTGTCGGATTTCACGTTGGCGCTGGCTGTGCAAAACCTCGCCTGGGGCTTTCTTCAGCCGCTGGCCGGCGCGATGACGGTGCGGCACGGCTTCCGTCCCATCATGATCGTGGGCGCGCTGATGTACATCGTGGGCCTCGCTCTGATGGCGACGGCCAATGGGCTCGTCAGCGTGATGATCGGCGGCGGCGTCCTGATCGGGACTTCGCTGGCCTGCACCGCAGCGGCGATCGCGATGTCGGTCGCGGCGCGTGCTGTGCCCGAAACCGTGCGCTCGACTGTGCTCGGCATCGTCTCCGGTGCGGGCTCGCTCGGCGCGCTGTTGTCGGCGCCGATCGGGCAGATGCTCAACGAGGGCTTTGGCTGGCGCATTGGCCTTGCCGGCTTCGTCATCATGTCGGTGCTGATGATACCGGCGGCGTGGTATGCCGGGCGCGTCGACCAGATCCCGCTGCCGAAGCCGACGGCGGACGAAATCGATGATGCCACCGCCGCGATCGCGGCGAGGACCGCGTTCGGCAACGCGTCCTTCGTGGTGATGACCTGCGCCTATCTCGTCTGCGGCATGCAGCTGGTGTTTCTCACCACGCATCTGCCGTCGTATCTGGCGATCTGCGGTCTCGACCCGATGCTGAGCGCACAGACGCTCGGCATGATCGGCGGCTTCAACGTGCTGGGCTCGCTGTTCTTCGGCTGGGCCGGCCAACGCTGGAACAAGCTGGCGCTGCTGGGCGCGATCTACATCCTGCGCTCGCTGGCGCTCGCCTGGTATTTCATGCTGCCGGCAACGCCGTTCTCGACGCTGCTGTTCGGCGCGATCATGGGCTTTCTCTGGATGGGCGTCGGTCCGCTGGTTGCGGGCGCCGTCGCCGAGATGTTCGGCCTGCGCTGGCAGGCCATGATCCAGGGCCTCGCCTTCATGAGCCACCAGATCGGCAGCTTCCTCGGCGCCTACGGAGGAGGGGTGCTCTACGACGCGCTCGGCTCATACACGATGGCCTGGCGCATCGGCGTCGCGCTCGGCCTCGCCGGCGGCATCGTGCAGGTCGCATTCGCGCTGATCCGGCCGTCGCAGCCGCCGGTGTTGAAGGCGGCGTAGGTGGGGTGTGTAGCCGTCAGCGTCAGCTTCGCAGGATGAACCGGATGTCACGTTGCTTGGTCGTGATCGGCCGGTTGCGACCCCTGTACGGTCCGACCGTGCGGTGCAAGACCATTTCGACCATCCGGTAGTTGCGGTCTTGCATCAATGGATCCGGCCTCTGCTTGGACTCCAGTGCTCCGGGCCATCATGGCCTTGGTCACCAGGGGTTCGCATGCGCCCGGAAAGACTGATTTCCATCGTCGTCTCATCCTCTCGCAGACCTCGGCGGGTAAGGGTGTTGTCCGTTCTTGGGGCCTCAAGCGCCGGACTGGCGTTGGACGCGCACACATGGGCGCGCTTCCTTGCGGTTCCATACCTACAGGAACGAGCATATTGCGTGTCGCGTTACCTCGATACGTTCAACAAGCGCGAGACTGACCATGGCTCAAACCGATTTCACTGGGATCGCGACGACCGCCAAGCTCGGTAGTCATCCGATCCATCCAATGCTGATTCCATTTCCAATCGCTTTGCTGGTGGCTACCTTTGCATGCGACCTCGTCTTCTGGGCAACCAGCAACGCCTTTTGGGCGGAGGCAGGGTTCTGGACGCTTACAGCCGCAATCGTCACCGCACTCTTAGCGGCCATCGCCGGCTTGGCCGACTTTCTTGGAAACGCACAGATTCGAGCGCTCAGTGACGCATGGCAGCATATGATCGGCAACCTCATCGCTGTCCTACTGGCAGTTGTTAGTCTGTGGATGCGGTCTCGTTACGGCATAGCGGACGCAGTGCTGCCGTGGGGCATTTTGCTATCCGCTGTCGTGGTCGGAATGCTGCTGTTTACGGGCTGGAAGGGCGGTGATCTGGTCTACCACCACCGGATCGGGATGCATCCCGAAGCGCCAGCACAAGCATCGGCAGCTTCACGGCCAATTATCCGCGCGTAGCGGGCCATGATCGGTTGGCCCAATGCACCCGCGGTGGTTATCACAGGGGCATCCAGCGGCATCGGCCGCGCGACAGCGCTTGCCTTCGCCGCACGAAAGGCGCGCGTCGTGCTTGTGGGTCGAGAGGCCACGGCATTAGAGGTGGTGGTTCGCGCGTGCCAGGAGCGCGGTGCGGAAGCGGTTGCATGCCCTGCGGATCTGACAGATCACGCCGCCGTTGAGCGCATCCGCGACACGGCGATTGCGGCTTACGGCAGGATCGATATCTGGGTGAGCTGCGCGGCCGTTCTTCTGGTCGGCCGATTCGAAGATCTGCCGCCCGACGCCTTTAGACGCGTGGTTGAGACGAATTTCCTGGGATGTGTCAACGGCTCCCGCGTGGCACTGTCACAGTTCCGGACGCAAGGTGATCGCGGTATTCTCATCAACACCAGTTCGCTCTTGGGCATGATGGGCGAACCTCTAGCCAGTCCTTACGTCGCCACCAAGTTCGCCGTTCGGGGCTTCACCGCCTGCCTACGGCAGGAGTTCGAGCACGTGCCCGGCATCCACATCTGCTTGGTCATGCCCTGGGCGGTGGACACGCCCATCTACAACAAACTCGGGAACGTTTTCGGACGGCGGGCGCGTTCGATCTTGCCGGTGATAGCGGCCGAGCGCGTGGCGCAGACTATCGTGAGCCTCTCTGAGCGGCCACGCCGCGAGGTCATCGTTGGAGCGTCAGCTTATATGGTGAGCGTCGCGCTTAAGCTCGCACCCATGCTGGTCGAACGCATCGTTGCGCGCGCCGCACCCGCGCTCCAATTCGAGGGTGATCATGAGTCACCGACGACGGGAAATCTCTTTGCTCCGACCGGGCCATATAGCGTGGCGGGTGGGTGGAAAAGGTATTGGACCGACCGCGCATCGCGCTTCTTCCGTCCTGACCTTCGCGAGATCATCAAGAAGTATCGCCGTCACTTGAATTGAGCTCGCCTCAGTTGGTGGCCTCTTTATAATTCCCGCGGCGCAATGGCGAGGCAAGCAAGGAACCGATCGGCGAGGACCTACGTTTTAGAACCACAATCAGAGGAGTCTTGACTATGGCAGCAGGCACCCTCTCTCCACCCAAGGTCGTCTCGCGTGAGGAATGGCTTTCCGCACGTAGGGCATTGTTCGTCGAAGAGAAGGAGATGACGCACAAGCTCGACGAACTTAGAGAAAAGCGACGCCATTTGCCGTGGGTAAAAATCGAGAAGCCCTACGTCTTCCAGGGACCGGATGGCAAGTACACGCTTGCCGATCTGTTCAATGGTCGCGGCCAACTCGCCGTCTATCACTTCATGCTGACCCCGGGCTCCGATCACGTTTGCAAAGGATGCTCGTTCGTCGCCGATCATTTCGACGCCGCGCGCAAGCACTTCCATGATGCCGACCTGTCATTTGCTGTGATTTCACGCGCGCCAATCGAGCGAATCGAGCAAGTGAAACGCGCTTTGGGCTGGACCTTTCCGTGGGTGTCATCCTATGGCAGCGGCTTCAACTTTGATTTCGGGGTGTCATTCAAAAAGGAGGACCTGGCCGCTGGCACAGCCAAGTTCAATTACGACACGATCCCGCTCAAGAGCAGCGAAGACATGATGGGCGCCAGCATATTTGCCAAAAACGAGGCTGGCGAGATCTTCCACACGTACTCGGCATATTCCCGTGGCATTGAAAATTTGATGGGTGCCTTCATGTGGCTCGATCTCACGCCCAAAGGCCGCCATCAATTCGATGACGGCCACAGCCGGCTTAGTGACGACGGCCGGGACGTCCGAACGATCGGGTGACCCTGCGGCGCGAGGACTGGCTGTCATTGACGGTCACTGGCGACATCACTGGATTAGGAGCGCTTCAAGTCCGCAGTCGGGGAAACCGAAAGTCCCGCAATCAGGAGCAGAGCGGCGCGCTGGTGCTCGCGCGCGTCCACCACCGCTTTTGACCCGAACCGGACTTACGGCGTTAATGTTTGCCGATAAACGTAAGGACAGCCTGGTCGTATGCGTCAGGCGCTTCTGCAGGCACGGTGTGCGAACTTCCGGCAATGATGATCCTCTCGCGGTTTGGTAGGCAGGTCTCTAGCTGGTCGACAATTCGATAGAAGAATTTGGGACTTCGCTCGCCATTGGACAGAAGCGTTGGCGCACTGATCGACTTGGCCATTTCGCACGTGAACGCCGGCCTCGGGTGTTTTGTTGTGGCGTCGGCTTGAAAGGACGCCACGTTATCGAAGTTCATCTTCTGGTCGGCAATGGATCGACGTTCATAGGCGCCCGGTCCGCCGACGGCATTCACGAACAGCGGTATGCCGGTTTTCACGTCGCCTGCCTTGACTGCCTCCCTCCGGTGCCTGGGCATTGCCCCACTCTTTCAACATGTCGCCGACCCCGGGAACGCCGGCCAGGATGCCCGTCGCGGGCGGTTCGTTGAGCGTCAGGCTGACCACCTTTTCCGGATGCACGGCGGCAAAGAAAAGCGCCGCATGCGCGCCAGACGAATGCGCAACGACCCTGACCTTCGACAAGCCTAGAGCCCGCACAAACGCGGCAAGATCCTCGCCGTGCGCATCCGCAGCGCCATCCGGCATGCCCTCAGGACTTGCCTCATTTGGGAAGTGGTTACGGCGGCTGTAGGCAATGGCGCGATAGCGATCGGCGAACTTTGGAAGATGCTGCAGCCACATTCGGTAATCTTGAAGGCCGCCGTGAACAAATATAACCGGTTCGCCTTGACCAACTTCCACGTAGGCAAGTTCAGTCCCATTGGCAGTGACGCGCTTTACGTCTTCTGCGTGGGCGCTGGAAACCTCGAGCAAAAGACACGACGCTGCGGCGAACTTAGCGACGAGGCGGAGCATTGCAGTCTCCCTTATGGCTTATAGCCCCACGGCAGTGAGGCTTCTAATTTGATTGGACATATCAGCAGGGTAATTCGAGTCAATCTCAGGGTGCATTGTCTGCGGCTGGTATCGCCCGCCTTTACCTGTTGCCTGCCGGGCCAGGCGCTGTGCCGGAGCTGTTGGCGCATGTGGCAACTCGGAAGTGCGTTCGCTCATTGCGGTTCCTCAATTGGCGTCACGAAACGATCGGGGCGTTCGCGGCGAAATACGCGTGTGCCGAAGGAAGGCGATGCTCGTCTTTATACTTTGCAACGGATCGGCCGAAACGTCTTGCTCGACGAAAAAATGCTGCACGCCGCACCGAAACGACACGTCGAGTATTTTTGCGAATTCGATCGTGCCGTTGCCTAATTCGGTGGTCGATCCGTCCCTCGCTATATCCTTGAGATGCACCAAGCGAAATCGAGATGGATGTGTCTTCAAGACTCTCACGGAATCGAGGTTTCCTTTTGTTGCCCAGTAAACATCGAGCTCGAACTTGACAAAGCGCTCATCCGTACGGCTGAGCAGAAGGTCGTAAGGCTGGATGTCACCTGCGAGGTTCGCGAACTCAAAATCGTGATTATGATAGGCAAGTGTCAGCCCGGAACGCGCCGCCAATTCACCGATCCTATTCAATCTGTCACAAATCCGCTTCCAATCATCGATTGTCTGCCGTTCCAACTGGTCCAGCCATGGACACACGACAAACCGGCTGCCAAGCAAATGAGCGATGTCGAACGATGATCCGGTATTGTCTCGCAGGCTGCCGTAGTCGATATGCAGCGACGGCGCAGTGAGACCCAGGCCCAGCAAAAGTTTCCGGGTGCGCCGCACATTGGGGCCGAGAATGCCGGCAAACTCCACCTCGCGATAGCCGAGACGGGCAACCTTCCGCAGGGTGCCCTCAAAGTCGGCTTTCAGCAGGTCGCGGACCGTATAGAGCTGGAGACCAATTTTCGACAACTCTCGACCGGATACCGGCGCGATCCCTATCGCGGCACCTCCCGCGATACCGGCGAGAATATCGCGTCTGCTGAGGACCGCGCGCGGGGAACCCACGGAGAAAGTTGTCGACGGGCGGACCACAATCCCACTGCCTCTCGATGCCCCACCATTGATTGCCAGGTTGCCGAGACTGTCGCGCAGCTACTTCGGCATTTGCAGTACGACCCCGTAACGACCGTATATCCGACCAATCGTGCCGTCGTTTCGCAGCCGTTCAAGCGCTCCGTTGATGGCTTCGCGCAGTGCATCATCCGGCCGAACCATGCCAACGGCGACATTCCAGTTGAGATCGGCCACGGTCTCGTCGCGATCCAGGATGCGAAATGCTTTGTCCGGGTGCGTCAGATTGAAATAGCTCGCCGAGGTGGGCGTGACCGCAGCGGCGTCAATCTCATGGTTTGACAGGGCGTCGAGGCTGTCGCTCTCGAAGCCAAAGGTCGACGTGGGTACGTGCCGTTGACCGATGATCATGGCTGCGACGGATCCGACCTGCACCCCCACCTTGGTATGCTCGTTGAGGCTCTTGAACGAGGTGAGTGGGCTGGATGACGGCACGACCAGCGCGACGCCAGTGCGATAGTAAGGCTTTGAAATCCTCAAGCGGGTTTCGCCTTGCGCGTCGCGGTCAGCGATGACATCCAGGAGAATGTCGCAGCCGGCGCTACGCATCTGGTACTGGGTGATGATCCAATCTAGCCTCAGCGAGACGCCGAGTTCGCGCGCGAGCGCCTGACCCAATTCGATCTGAAAACCGGGAGGATCACCGGTTTTGCTCGCGAAGGGAAGCGAGTTGGGATGGGCGCAGAGCCCGAGCACGCCGGACGAACGGATCGCATCCAGGGTCCGCGCTTGTGCCGGCCCCGATATTCCGATGACGGCGCCGATGATGAGCAGAAGAATCGTCTTCATTCGCGTCCCCGCGTAGATGGGGCCCCAGCGGCTCAGCCCTCGCGCGGCTTCAGGGCGCGGATATATTTGACGATCTGGTCGATCTGCGCGTCGGTGAGGGCGCCGTCAAATGCCGGCATCGCGCCCGGCTTGCCGTGCTTGATGCGGTTGTGCAGAAATTCGTCGTCGCGCGGCGAATTCATCAGTTGCGGGCCCTTGCCAGCAGCCCGTCCGCCATCGGAGTGGCAAAAGCCGCAGGTCCCCGCGAACAATTGCTCGACATCGAACGTTCCGTTCTCTGGCGCGGGGGTAGCGGGCTGCGCTTGAACCAACCCGGCGACACACAACAACGAAGCGCCCAACGCCGCCGATCGCAGCGCGGTGATCTTGTTCGATTGCGATTTCAAGGCATCCAGCTCCATGTCCTGAAACACGTCCGGCGAGTTCAACGTCCGGGGAGCAAGCTTGCGCCCGCTCCCCGGCAGATCAATTTGCGATAGCCTATTTCAGGCTGTAGACGATGAGCGCACCGTCGTCGCGCGGCATGCTCTTGTAAACGCCGCCGAAATTTGGCGCATATTCGTCGGACAACATGCCGCCAAAGCCGGCGACCACGGCGATATATTGCTTGCCTCCGGCGGAGTAGCTGATGATGCCGCCTTGATGGCCGGTGCCGTCGGAGTGAGTCCACAGTTCACCCCCGGTTTCGGCATCGTAAGCATGAAGTGTGCCGCGGGAGTCAGGCACGAACACGAGATTGCCCGCGGTCGAGAGCACACTCCCAAGCGGCGGCTCGGGATAGCGAACCTCCCATTTCTTCGCCCCGGTGACGGGATCGCGCGCATCGAGGTGACCATAGATCTCACCGCCCGGAGGAGGCGCCATCTTGAAATCGGCGCCGATGTTGAGCTGGACCTGTGGCGTGGTGACAGGCGTCGTCTTCTGGATATCGAGCGTCATGCACCATTCCTGGCCGATTTTATAATAGAGCCCGGTCTTGGGACTGTACGAGCCGGAATTCCAGCTGATGCCACCTCCGATAAATGGACACAGCGGCGGTTCGGTCACTTTCCCGGCGGAGAAGTCGCGCCGGCCGATCAGCGCGCCGGTCTTGGGGTCGATATCCTTGACGAAATTGATGTTCTCTACGAGCCGCCAAACGTTCTTCACGGCGAGATTGCGGTCATAGACGAAGATGAAACCGCTCTTGTTCGGATGGACGACGAGCTTCTGACCGTCACGATCGAGCATCAAGAACTCGCCGACGGCGCTGTCGAAATCCCAGGCATCATGCGGCAGCTCCTGATGGTAGAACTTCAGCTTGCCGGTATCGAGATCGAGACCGATCACCGACGTCGTGTAGAGATTGTCGCCGGGCCGCGCGCCTTGCGTCTTGTAGTCGGCGCCCGACCAATCGTAGAGCGGCGCCGGGTTGGCGGTGCCCCACAGAATCGTGTTGGTCTCGGAATCGTAGGTGCCCGGCATCCAGCCGCCACCTCCACCCGTGCGCCAGGAATCGTTTCCCCAGGACTTCATCGCTTCATCGGTGCCGGCGACCGTCAGGAACTCCCACTTCTTTTTGCCGGTGGCGGCATCGACAGCAAATATCGGACCGCGGCCCGGCCACTCTCCGCCTTGCGAGCCGATGATCACGGTACCCTTGGCGTAAAGCGGCGCACCGGTGAAACCGACTGTAAGTTTTTGCGAATCGATCAGCTTGGTATCCCAGAGAACCTTCCCTGACTTCATATCGAGTGCGATCAGACGGCCGTCCATCGTGCCGACAAAGGCCTTGCCTTCGCCGAGCGCCAAGCCGCGATTGTAGGGGGAATGGGTCTGGCGCGCGATCAGCGCCTCGTCGAGCTCAGGGAAATAGGACCAGATCACCTCGCCGGTCGCGCCGTTAAGCGCAAAAACCCGGCTGTAGGAGCCCGTGTAATAAAGCACGCCGTCGGCCGCGAGCGGCATTGATTGCAGGCCGCGCGTCGAGCGTCCGGGAATATGGATCCAGGCAACACCCAGATTGCCGACGTTGCTTGCGTTGATCTGCGCCAGCGGGCTGTAGTGATAGGATTTGTACGAGCCGTGATAGGTCAGCCAATCATTCTGACCAGCGGCCTCGATCCGAGCTGTATCCACGGATTGAGCCAATGCTGACGACACAATCAGTGTCGCGCCAATGGCAACAAGAGGTAAACCAGATTTGCGCCACCGCCTCTTCATGTATACGTCCTCCCGCTTTTGTTTATTGACCTGCATTTTTCAAGAGCTGACCGTGAGGTTGCATTTGCAGCTCAGTGCCTTATCGATTTCGTCCCTAATCGCGCGTTCCCAGCAAGCTTCGGTCTCTCCGGCGGAAATCGCCAAAGAAGCTACAAGTCTACGTCGTTGGGTTGTCGTTGCACTTCTGCTTGCGATCATAGAGTACGCCGGATCACGCGGAGTGCAATGTCGGAAATGCGCCTGCCGCAAAATGACAGACCGGCTTACCTTTTGATAAACGTTTTCGTTCGAATAGCTGCGTCGTCTGGATGTCGCCTAGAGCTACGCAGAAAGCGGCATCCCGCGAAGAGCGATCCGCCGCTCTGCAGGAGCCAAGATTCCGGATCCAAGCCGGCCGCCACCTGTTCATGAGCGGCGCGGCTCGGTGGCGTCAATTTTCGATATGGGCAAGACCCCCGTAAAGCGGGCGGCGGGCTCGCCACAACCCGAGCGACGGTCTACTCGCCGTGAGCGGAAGGCTAGCAGTCCGGTATTCCAGGTGGGCGCGCTGAGGCATTGGCGTTGGCGCTGGTCGCGGAAGAAGGTGTGGAAGGAGAGCCAGTGCTTGCGCCGGGCGAGGTTGTTGAACCGACCGTGGTGTTTCCAGATGGTCCAGTTGCAGTGGTGCCACTCATGTCGCGAACGACCTTATTGGCTACGTCCCAGCATTGCTTGGTATCATGACCGCTCGACCCAGCCGTCGAAGTTCCTTGTGCGTTTGCGAATGTACCGACAGCTAACAATGCGGCGCTGATCGCCGTTGACATAAGAATCTTCCTCATGGACGAATCTCCTCCTTGAGAGTCGGCTGGAATGCCGACGCCTCTCAATGCTGACGCGCCGTCCAACGTTCCTCACAGGGCGGCCGAACACATGGCTGCTCCGACCACCGCTGCAAAGTGCAGCTTCTTCTTGCCGACCCGGAGCCGTCCACACCTGGCCCTTCGCATCGTATTGCACCGCCACAGAACCCCGGTCGCTTGCGACGCGCTCGGCTCCTACACCATGGCTTGACGCATCGGCGTCGCGCTCGGCCTCGCCGGCGGCATGGTGCAGGTCGCGTTCGCGCTGATCCGGCCGTCGCAGCCGCCGGTGTTGAGGGCGGCGTAGTCCAGAGCAACAAGTCCTTATGTAAGATCCCCTTCAGCCCCGCATAGATGGATCCAATGGCAGTAATCGCGACACCGGCCAGCGGGCCTGCCGTGTGCATCAGGTCCTGGATGAGGCGCGCCCGAAGCCGTAGCTGCTCCTCGCCGACGTGTTGACCGAGAAGCCGTGCAACATGAAACGCAAACGCGTTGGGCTTGCCTCCTTGCGCCAGCACCCGCGGCAATACCTGGAAGATCAGGACCGCGAGAATGTTGCCCGACACGAAGGCGAGCAGGATACTTGCGCCATACTCGATCACCTCGCGCCACTCGATCCAAGGCCCTCGAAGGATCGGAACTTTGTCGTGAATACCTGTCACGGTGAGCATCGCTTGCACGCTCAAAGCGGTCGTGCAGAACGCCAATACAAAGGCGCCATTCGCTGACACCTTGTGGACGCGATAGGCGGCAAAGCCAAACAGCAGCGGGATCGCAACGGAAGCGAGCCGCAGTGGGAGTGGCGAGATGTTGAAGACGATCGTGACGAGACTGTGCGCCGATGTCGCGCGCACAGGCTGCGCAAAGAAGCGCTCCCTCAGCATTTTCAGATCGGCAATAGAAACAGCTCATTGGCATACTACGGCTCCACCTTTAGGGTGAAGATCGTGCTGGCCGACCGACCGTCGGTGTCCTTCACGTCCACTCTCAGTATGTATTCGCCCGCCGGCAGTTCGGCATCTAGGATATTGATGCCGTCACGTCGGATGAAGGGCTTGGCCCGCGGAGTGAGATCGACATTCGGGGTACGATGAGTTGCATCGCGTGGGTCACCGGGATCAGAAGGCCGACCGCGAAAGCGCCTACCCACATCTTGCTCATGACCTGCCTTGTGTTGCCTGGCCGCTCAGTCCTTCCCTTCAGTACCCGATTGCCGCACGCCACCGTCGCCAATGATCGTGTACGGGGCCCAAAACAGCGGATGCGCATAGGCGAATTCCGCTTTGCCTTCGCTGCCGAGATAACCGGGCCCATCCACCAGAGCCATCATGGCCTGGCGCAGAGCTTCGCTACGCCCGAGCGTTGGATCGTCAGCCTGGCGCTTGAACAGGTCGGTGATCAGCTGCCGTGCGGATTGCGAATGTACCGACCAGTTCGTGACGAGCAGAGCACGGGTCCCAGCATAGAAGAAGGCGCGACCGAGCCCCGAGGCGGCTTCTGCGCCGGCTCCTGCGCCGGCACCGGTATTGCAGGCGGACAAGATAACCCAATCTGCATCGAGCTTGAGACCCAGGATCTCTTCCATAGTCAGCAGCCCATCACCGGCCTCGCCGGTAACCGCCGGGGACGAGAGCGCGAGTGCGGGCTGAGTCAGACCATTGAGCTCCCCCGGAACAAGTCCGTGTGTCGCGAAGGCCAGGATCTTGAATCCGGACAGATTCAACTTCTTGACCACGCTTTCGGCCGCATCCTTGCCCAGAAACAGCGCCTTCGATGGATCAGCCTGCAGCGCCAGCGCGATCGACTTCAGCTCCTCAGCGGTATCTGGCAGGCGAGGGAGCAGAGCCAACTCCGCACTGTCGACGCCATCGAGGTCCGGGCTGTTGCGTCGCTTCAGCGGCACGCCGCGGGTGAGACCCGCTGTAGCAGCATCAGCCACCTGAACTTTGTCCTGCCCGGCTGCTGCCTCCGCAAGCTGATCCCTGTTGAAATACGGGTCGCCGAACGCCACCAACTCGCTCCGACCTGCCTTGCCGGGTGGCAATTGGCGCAGCGTGCGCAAGGCTGCTGCAGACGGAACAGCCGAGACGGCGTGAGTGCGGGCCAGCCACGCCACGTGTCGGTATCCCACAAACAAAGGATCGTCATCAGGTGCAATTTCGGCTGGCGCGGTCGGCAACAGTGACAACGGCAGCAGGCCGAGCGCACCGTTGGTGATGACAATCAGATTCTTGGCGGGCTTCCAGCCGCTCTCCACAGGCTTGAGCAGAAGCTCGTAGAGTTCATAAGCAAGCTTCAGGTCGAACGGCGGGATGTCGGAAATCATCGCTGCCTGCGGCTCAAGCGCCTCGCGCAGCTTGCGGATCTTCCTTTCAATATCGCCAATGCCGGCTTTCACCGCGGCAAAGGCGAGGGGCCCGATTTCGGAACGGCCCAGACAAAACTGCCATTTTGACCGAAGTAGAAGGACAGTACGGCTTCACCTTCAGCAAGCGTCGACCGAATCTCCGCCACGGTCGGTGGCCTGGGTGAGACGAGATCAGCATAGGCCGGGAACTTCTGCTTGATCTCCAGCCGGGCCTTGTCGCGCTCGACGCGCAACGTCGCAATCGCCGCCTGGATCTGCTGCATGCCTTTTTCATCGCGCTCCGACGTCGGGATTGCGAGCACATTGTTCAGGAGCCCGAGCTGGGCATTGACCTGCTTGGTGAGGTCCTGCTCCCTGCGCACAAGCTCAGCGAGGACTGAGTCTTTTGCGGCCGCGCGGGCGCTGGACGCCGCCAGGGCCTGCTGGACCGAGCGAGCCCTGATCGCATCGGCAAGGCTGAATGTCTCCTCGCCAACTTCGTCCGCCGTTCGCGGCGCGCGAGCGAGCAGAGCAAAATAGCTCTCGACGGTCATTTGCAGCCTCTGGATGCGAGCAGCCGTCACAGTCGTGTTTTCCTCATCGGCGTTCTCGCGTGTGTTCGCCATCATGACGGGGATCGCGGCCCTGAATTCGCGGATCGCCTCCGCATCGCGATGGGCGCGCATCAGTCCGACCGCCAGCGTGCCACGCGCTGACGCCACGTCAAAATGGCTTTCGCCGACACGGCTGATCTGCTTCTTCAGCAACTGCTCGGCGGCGCTGATGCCCGCGTCGACCTGGCCGGACGCATAAAGCGAAAGGATACGCGAAGGATTGAGCTCGAACACCTGGCGGCGCTGCGGCTCCCAATTGACGATGGCCTTGTCGATCCGTGTATAGATCTCATTTGCCTCCACGCCCTTGCGCTGGAGCGTCAGGATTCCCGCGAGTTGCGCGAGGAACTGGACCGTTGGCTGTGAGTCCTCCGCAAGTCCCAAGGCTTCATTGACTTCCAACGCGGCCCGCACCAGTTGCGTAGCCTCTTGATAGCGGCCTTGCTCAACGAGCATTCCGGCGAGACCCACAATGAAGCGCGGCGTAGCCGGGTTGTACTTGCCGACATCCTTCAAGCGGGAAAGTAGCGCGCGGCGGGCGTCGATTTCCGCTTCCGCCAGCTTTCCCTGGCGCGCCTCCGTTCGAGCCAGGTTCAGCACGGTGGTATCGATCGACCACAGCAGCGTTGATGCCGATGGCGGGTTGGGAGAGGCTAGAATCTCCTTGATGCTGGCGCGCTTGCGCTGCTCTGTCGTGCGATAAGAAGCTTCGGCCTCGCTGAATTGCCCTCGGGCCTCAAAAATCATGGCGCGAGTAAATTCCACCTCAGCTTCCCAGGACTGACCAAATCTGGCATAGGCAGCTCGCCATGCAGGATGACCGCTCGTCCTCGCCTCCTGGATCGCACTCAAACTTCGCCGCAGATAGGCTTCCGCCTGTGCGATGTCGCCCATCTGGATCAGGATGCCGGCAACCTGCCGATTTGCGTTGAATTGATAGCCCTTGCCTCCAGCCGCATTCGCGATGTCACGGAGTTGGCGCTGGTAGATATCAAGCGCTTTTCTGGGTTCGCCGGCTGCGAGATACTGCTGCCCCGCAAACTGCATCAGGCGGCCCATCATGCTTGGGTCGGAAGCCGCCCGTCCTGCTTCAACAGCCTTGTTCGCATCCGCAATCGATTGGTCCAGCCGTCCTAATTGCGCCCGTGCATTGCCACGATCGAAATAGAATTGCGCCAGCTTCTCCGGCGATTCCTTGCCCGTTGGAGATGCGTCCGCCGCCGACCTCAGCCTCTCAATGACCTTCAGATCGGGCTTTTCACTGTCGAGGATCGCAGTGATGTCCGAAATCGTGCGGGGAGGCGCAATGAAGCCGGAGGGAAGCGAGGCTCCCGGCGCGAGTTTGGGTGCCACCTCGGCTGGAATCTCAACCGCGACATTCGCACGCCCGTTGGCAGCTTTCAGAGCCGCCACTACACAGGCGCGGACCGGTGGGGTCGCCCTGGCTCGGCAGCCGCCGAAATCGCCGCCGGCTTGCATGCAAGCCTGAACAATCGGGCGGCCGACCTTTATCCGACAGCTCCCGATAGCCGCTTCCATGGTGAGGGCGGTGGCAGACGATGCCGACCCTAGCAGGACGCAGCTCAAGATCAGCTTGCGAGAGGTCGGCAGAAGCAGAGCGACTGAGAGACCTTCGATTGCGCTGTAAGATCGCATTTGAAATTCTCCTGCGCAGAATGGAATTCCCGCGAAGAGACAATTGTGCCGCGGCCGGCAGCGCCCCCGGCACCCGTCATTCCAGGCGACAACGGCCCACCCCGCATCTCGCGCCGACGTTGGGGGGCGCGCCGTACTCGGTGTAAGGGATTTGCAGTCTAGCGGCGCCCGGCTCCGCCGCCAGCTCCGTGCATCCCGGCATGCCAGCCGCCGCCTCCGCCGCGCCCCAACGTATTGTCGAAGCCGTAGCCCATCATTCTACGCTTGCCGCCTCCGCCGCCGCCAGCGCCGTGCATCCCTGCATGCCAACCGCCGCCTCCTTGATTCCACCTGCCGCGATGGCCGCCCACCAGCTCAGTGGCGTCTGCGTGCTTCCTCGCTTGACCGAGGGGCGCAATCAAAGCTGCCAACTGAATTCCGCGCTGGGTGTCAGGGTTCGCTGCGAAGGTGTACGAGGGGGCAGCGACAGCAGCTGCTGGCGCATGAGTAGCCGGTAAACAGACGAGCAGTGCGCTTGCTAGAACCAAGGATTCCTTTAAGCCCATTTTGGCCTCCTTGCTGGACGACGTCGGAGCTTTTGCGGATTCGCCGCTAGCGCGCTCTCTTGGTGAACATGGCGCGCAGTCACTCTGCGGCCCCCGTCCGTCACACTTCTTGAATGCTCCCTCCGGAATGCAGAATCCGCGCTTAATCGCAGTTAATTATTATTAAATACATCTACTTTAAATTGGTCGCAACAAAAATCAAATGCGGTTAGACAATATATAGAATGCTTGGCAGCTCTCTCACCCCGCCCAACGCGCGTCGCGAGACCTCGGGCGTAAAGCGCGCCAAATCCTGGCTTGCCGAAGCAGACCTGCAATCGTTTGAATGCAATGGTTTGAATCAAGCGTAATTAGCTGCCGTCAGCTGAGCGACAGAGGTCGATCTCGATCCCTTCACCTGCTCTGCAACCTGCTAAAGCACTCGAAGAAACGGCTCCTGCATCCAGCAGGCATGCTGGAGCCGTCTCTTCCGAGGTCCTTGTGCGTGCGTCCGGCACAATTGGCAAAATTATGGCTCATTATTAAATGGTGATCTATATCTAACTGAGTTGGTCTTACGGATTTAATAATTAAATTTT
Organism: Bradyrhizobium sp. 179; assembly: GCF_023073535.1. Taxonomy (NCBI): domain Bacteria; kingdom Pseudomonadati; phylum Pseudomonadota; class Alphaproteobacteria; order Hyphomicrobiales; family Nitrobacteraceae; genus Bradyrhizobium; species Bradyrhizobium sp. 179. The sequence goes on from NZ_JADPJR010000069.1 coordinate 113,254, forward strand.
TGCGAGCGATCGTGATGATTTCCGGTCAGCATGTGACCTGAGCTGCGTTCGTTTGCGACACTTGCGGCGGATGCCCGCGTTTTCTCTTTTGGCCAAGGCTGACTCAGCCGTGCTTGCCGCGAGCTTACCTAATCTTCGCAGAATTCCACGTGCTTGCACGCGACCGGATTGGAAATTCTTGGCCGGCTTGTCGGTCATGGGTGCGTTCATGACGAGGTCATCGAAAGACGCAGCGCCCACGGAGAATCGCTCAGCGGCCCAGTTTGAGCTCTTCAAGCAGCTTCATTCCTACCTGCGCGAGGCATCTCGAGGACTCTCTGGAGCAGCGTGGGATGGCCAAGAACGGCACGCAATTCCGATTTGTCGAGCCATGCTGCTGCATCCTCGAAGGTTTGGCATTCCTCGAGCTTGATGGTTGCCGTCGCCAATGGCACCTCGACGGCGCCAAATTTGCGCGGCTTGACAAGCGACAGTGATCCCAAATGCTCGGCCAGCAGTTCCGGATCCCGGCTGAGCTGGTGTAGTGCCCCGGCCATCGCGGTGGGCTCAGATGCGGCGAGTTCGTTTGCACGGAGCACCACAGCGGGCGGGTTGTTGGTTTCCGGCGTGGCGAAAAGTCCAGGCGTCTTCAGTCGTGCAGACGTCATGAGTCCCAACGGGATTGAAAGCAGAAGACCCAGCACGACAGGCGACATCCAAAGCAGCAGCGGCAGAGAGACCGCGTAGGCACTGAGCGACAGGGCCAGTCCGCAGAGCGTGGGGCCGGCGAGCTTGCGATAGATTTCGCCGCGCGCCAGCTCGCCATCGCTTCGGCGTTGCACCTGCCAGCCGGCGTCCCGGCCAGCTAGAATTTCAAACACGGCCTTGGTCTGGAGGATCATCATGCAAGGAGCGATCAAAGCCGCAAGAAACGTCTCGCAAACGACTCCGGCCAGTACGCGAGGACTCCCTGCGAATCCGATCCGCTCGTTTCGATTGCCGATCAGCACCAGATAGGCGAGCAGCTTCGGCAGGATCAGAAGTCCCATTGTCGCTGCAAAGACCCGGGCGGCAAGCACCGGGTCCTGTTGCGGCCAGGTCGGAAACAAACTGAAGCCTTTGGGAAAATACTCCGGTCGGATGAAATGCGCCTGCAGTGCAATCAGCAGGCCGAGTACCAGGAATAGAAACCACAGCGGCGCGGTGACATAGGAGCCGATCCCCGTAAGCAAATGCAAACGCGAGACCCAGTGTAGCCCGCGCGCGGGCAAGACTGCGAGATGCTGAAGGTTACCCTGGCACCAGCGACGATCTCTTGCCGCAAAGTCCAGCAGTGACGGCGGGACTTCTTCGAAGCTGCCGCCAAGCGCCGGCGCCAGATAGATTGCCCAGCCCGCGCGGCGCATCAACGCGGCCTCGACAAAATCATGGCTTAGGATGTGACCCCCGAAAGGCTTACGACCGCTCAGCTCCGGCAGGCTGGCCTCCGCAGCGAACGCCCGCACCCGGATGATGGCGTTGTGGCCCCAGTAATTGCTGTCGCCACCGTGCCACCAGGCATTGCCGGCTGCAATGATGGGGCCGTAAACACGCCCCGAGAATTGCTGCAGCCTGCTGAAAATTGTGCGCGCGTTGACGATGACCGGCTGCGTCTGGATCAGCGCAGCAGCGGGATGGGACTCCATCGCGTGGACAAGGCGAACTATTGTGTCGCCCTCCACGAGGCTGTCCGCGTCGAGAACGATCATGTGATCATAGACCGACCCAAACCTCATGACCCAATCGGCGATGTTGCCGGATTTCCGCGCGATGTTGTTGGAGCGATGCCGGTAGTACAGCCGCGCGGCGCAGCAGGCGCGGCGCAGCCCAATGAACGTCATCTCTTCACGAATCCAGATGTCGGGGTCGCTCGTATCGCTCAGTAAGAACCAGTCGAACTGGTCCCCACATCCGGTAGCTTGAACTGATTCATACATGGCGCGTAGTCGCGCCATGAGATGATGCGGGTCCTCATTGTACGTGGGTAGCAGCATGGCTGTGCGGGAGGTTACACGAGGCAGTGGGCCCGTCGTATCGATCGGCAGACAAGACCGGGTGCGCGTGAGCAGCACGAGGAATCCAGCGAACGCGGACATGAAGGAGAAGGCGACCCATGCGAGCAGCACAAGGAAGAAGCCGAGCAGCATCGCCTCGAGGAAGGTTACACCGCCAACCTTCACCACGTCATACATGCCGTAGCCGCCTGCAAGCGTCAGCACCCCAGTCCCGGCAAAAATAAAGAGGCGGCGGAGCGTCAAGGCGGTGCCCGAATGCACCGGCGACGGGTTAGCTTCAGCCGCGCGATCCAGCCGGCACGGCAGCATCGGCAGCGGGCTTTCTGGCGGCAGGAATGTGCTGCCAGGTGCGTCCGGCGAGGGCTTCGGCGACGGCCTCAGGGCGTCCATCGATAGGTCCACACTTCGGAGACTGGCGCTTCGTTTTGCGCCAAGAAAGCTCGTAATTCGATGGCGGCTTGCTTCTTGACCAAGCATTGGAAGCTCAGACGCCATCCGCCTGTCATGGGATTAGGTTGCGTGACGATGTTGCTGATTTCGGCTTGTGCAGCGGTCACCACACCTTTGATAGTCTTGGCATCGATGCCTTTGAGTCGGTCCCCCATCAGTTCCAGCACGAACAGTTTGCTATCATCTCCCCGGCTTCCGATCGCCGTTCGCGTGAACCGTGCGAGGGCCTCCGGTTTGGGAGCGTCCGGACCCCAGTGCAGCCGATAGGTGAAGATGTGTTCGCTTTTGGCGGTCAGCGGCTGCTTGGGTTGCCAGAGCGCTGCGATGTTGTCGTGAATCTCCTCCTTGGTGGGTATCTCGAATAATTTCACCGCTCCTTCGCCCCAATCTCCGATCGGTTCGAACCATAGGCTTGGGCGCCTTTCGAAGTTGGATTCGAGATCCTGATAGGCGAAGAAGTTCCTCTCCCGCTGCATCAGCCCGAAGCCCCCCGGATTGACATCGGCAAAGCTGCTGACCTGCAGATCGTGCGGATTGTTGAGGGGACGCCAGAGTTGCTCACCTCTGCCGTTGAAGATCGCAAGTCCATCCGAGTCGTGAACCGCGGGGCGGAAATCGTCAAAATCTTTGCGATCGTTCGGCCCGAAGAAGTACATGCTGGTCATAGGCGCGAGCCCGGCATGCTCGATGTCCACCCGGGGATAGAGAACCATCTCGACGTCGAAAACCGTGCTTTGGCCGGGCCGGATCGTGAATCGGTAGCTTGCGGCCGCGCTCTTGCTGTCCAGCAGCGCGTGCACCACGATGGACGAGGCATTTGGCACCGGCTTCTCCAGCCAGAAAGCCTTGAACACCGGGAATTCTTCGCCCTTGCTCTCGCCGGTATCGATCGCTAGTCCGCGCGCGGACAGGCCATACGTCAGTCCTTTAGCGACTGCTCGGAAGTAACTGGCGCCCAGGAACACACAAACTTCATCGTAGTAATCCGGCCTGTTGATCGGAGCGTGAATGCGGAATCCACTAAACCCGATGTTGACATCCGGCCATTGTCCGAGACCCTCTCCGAACGAGAAGTCGTCACGCCGATACGGGATCGGTATGACGCTCCTGTTCACCACCTGGAAAATGTCGACCCGGTTCTTGTAGAAAAAGCCGCGGTGAAAAAATTGCACTTCGAACGGTAGCTTCTCATCACGCCACAACGCCTTCTCAGGCGCGAAGCGAATTGATCGGTATTGGTCATAGTTGAGATTCTTCAGCGCATCCGGCAGCTTCTCGTCGGCAGGCGTGAATGATTTCGCGGCAAGCGCGCGGGCAAGTTCGCGCACGTAGGACGGGCTGAACGGCTGGGCGGGGCCCGTCTCAGCCTTCCCCGCACGCAGTAGCATATTGGCAACTGAGAACGCAGCCGATGCGCGAAGAACTTGCCGGCGGTTCACGCTCACGTCTCCCGGTTCGAAACAGGTGGGAAAACGGCCTATGTTCCTCGGAGTTCCGTGCGGGTAAGGGGATGTGACACTGGTGACTTCAGCAGAATGTTCGAATGGACTGAGGAGGAGATTTGAAGCAAGGCTGGCCTGAACTGCGAGGCAGCTCTCGCGGCTGGTCGGCAAACCGCCGGAGCTGGCGGTGTTGGCGTTTTGCAAGTCCGCACGCCCAGATTAGCTCAGCCCCGGAGGCAGCGCAGCGCACCTCGACGGTGTGCTGCAGAGCCGGGCCATGGCCCTGGATCGCTGTGTGGCTTGCTCAGGCGCTGCAGCGCGCCGAGAGCGAGAGCCAAAATAAAAACGGGGCCCTGAAGGGACCCCGCAAAGCTTTGCAACGCTGCGGCGACTTACTTGATCTTGGCTTCGCGGAATTCGACGTGCTTGCGCGCGACCGGGTCATACTTCTTCTTGACCAGCTTGTCGGTCATGGTGCGCGAATTCTTTTTGGCGACGTAGTAGAAGCCCGTGTCGGCCGAGGACACGAGCTTGACCTTGATGGTGACCGCTTTGGCCATATTCAAACCTCAGAATGAAGGAAATCTGGAGCCGGCCAAACGGCCCGCGTTGGCCGGCAACCTAGCCAGAAACCGCCTGATGTCAAGGTTTTAGGGGGCAGAAACCACCCAAATCGGCCCGATCAGGCCTCGAAGAAACGGTTTTTCGGCCGCGGCAGGCCCAGATTCTCCCTCAAAGTGACCCCTTCATACTCTTTGCGGAAAATCCCGCGGCGCTGCAGCTCCGGCACCACCTTGTCGACGAAATCGTCGAGGCCGGCGGGCAGGAACGGGAACATGATGTTGAAGCCGTCGGAGCCGCGCCCGACCAGCCATTCCTCCATCTGGTCGGCGATGGTCTTGGCGGTGCCGACGAACGACAGGCCGCCATAGCCGCCGACGCGCTGGGCGAGCTGGCGCACGGTGAGCTTTTCGCGCGCGGCAAGATCGACCATGCGCTGGCGACCGCTCTTGCTGGCGTTGGTCTCGGGAATATCGGGGAGGGGGCCGTCCGGATCGAAGCCGGAGGCGTCGGTGCCGAGGATGACCGAGAGCGAGGCGATGGCGCTGTCGTAGTGCACGCGGCTGTCGAGCAAAGCGCGCTTCTCCTTCGCCTCATCGACGCTGTCGCCGACCACGACGAAGGCGCCGGGAAGGATCTTCAGGTGCTCGGGATCGCGGCCGACCTTCGCCATGCGGCTCTTGATGTCGGCATAGAGCTTTTGCCCGTCGGCGAGGCTGCCGCCGCCGGTGAACACAGCCTCGGCCGTCTCTGCCGCGAGCTGCCTGCCGTCTTCGGAGGCGCCAGCCTGCACGATCACCGGCCAGCCCTGCACGGGGCGGGCGATATTGAGGGGACCGCGCACTTTCAGATATTTGCCGTGGTGGTCGAGCGTGTGCATCTTGGCGGGATCGAAGAACAGGCCGCTCTCGACGTCGCGCACGAACGCATCGTCGGCGAAGGAGTCCCAGAGCCCGGTGACGACGTCGTAGAACTCGCGGGCGCGCTTGTAGCGTTCGGCGTGCTCCATGTGATCGTCGCGGCCGAAGTTGAGCGCCGCGTCCGGATTCGAGGTGGTGACGATATTCCACCCCGCACGCCCGCCGCTGATGTGATCGAGCGAGGCGAAACGGCGCGCGACGTGATAGGGCTCATCGAACGTGGTCGATCCGGTCGCGATCAGGCCGATGCGCTCGGTGACGGCCGAGAGCGCCGACAGCAGCGTGAACGGCTCGAACGAGGTCACGGTGTGGCTGCGCTTGAGCGCGTTGATCGGCATGTTCAAGACGGCGAGGTGATCGGCCATGAAGAAAGCGTCGAACTTGCCGGCCTCGAGCTTGCGGATCAGCGTCTTGATGTGGCCGAAATTGAAATTGGCGTCAGGCCAGGCGCCGGGATAGCGCCAGGCGCCGGTGTGGATGCTGATCGGGCGCATGAACGCGCCAAGCTTGAGTTGCCGTTGTGCCATCGCCCGGTGTCCTTCTTCATTGTCGTTCGAAAAGACATAGGTGCGGGCGGGAACTCCGCCATTGGGGGAGGCGGGAAGAATTTTTTGTTTTTTGCGGCTCTCTCAGCACGTCATTCCGGGGTGCGCCTCAGGGCGCGAACCCGGAATCCATTGAACTGCGGAGACGGTGGATGAATGGATTCCGGGTTCGCGCTTCGCGCGCCCCGGAATGACGGAGGAGGGAGCCGCGTGCCGGATAACGGATGATCCGTAGCGCCGCGGAGCCTAGCTCAAAACATCCTTCTGCATCTTGCCGCCGTAGAAATGGAAGAACGGCACCGGTGCATCGTGGCGGAGCGGGCCGGTGGCAAGGCGGGTGTCGAGCTCGTTGAGCACGTTGCGCGTCATCGGATGCAGGTCTGCGAGCGGTTTTGAGCCGAGCTCGACCCAGACCAGCTCGACCAGCTCGGCATCGGCATGGATCACGCCCTCGACGCGGTGGGTGATCGCGGAAGCATCCGCGGTGAAGAAGCGGGTGTCGAAGCGCTTGACGCGGCCGGGCGGCGTGATGGCACGGGCGATCAGGAAAAGGCCGGAGGGATCAGGCAGCAGGCCGGCATCCGCGAATGGCTTCCAGGGGCCCTCGAGCTTGGGCACCTTGCCTTCGGCCTTGCGGCCGAGGCAGAGACCGGTCTCCTCGCAGGCTTCGCGAATCGCGGCAATGGCGAGCGATTTGGCGCGCGAGGGAGGGGTCTTCGGGCTGCCCTTGGCGAGATTGGCTTCGAGCTCTGCGGTAATGGGGGCGGCGCAGGGCACGCGATAATCGGCCTTGTCGACACGGCCGCCGGGGAAGACGAACTTTCCGGGCATGAACACCACCTTGTCGTGGCGCTTGCCGACCAGCACTTTGGGAATAGGCCCGCTGCGATCGACCAGGATCAGTGTCGCTGCATCCCTCGGACGAAAATAGGGATGGTGGTCGGCTTCCTTCTCCTCGTGAACTTTAGCCTTCTCCTCTGCCGGCGAAATATCCGTCATGTCCTCACCCGAACCGCTCTTGTTTGTTTTGCTTACACAGGCGGAATACCATCGGGAGGGTTCTCGTCAAACCCGTGCATGCGCAGAGCCCATTGCAAGCCGACCACAGCTCCCTTGACGGGTTGCAACAGCGCGAGCGAGGCGAGGAAGGTAAAGGGCAGATAGGCCACGAAACTGAGCCACACCGGCGTCGTGTAGTTGGTCTCGATCCAGAGGATGGCCGGTACCACGATGTGGCCGACGATGACGATCACGAGATAGGCGGGCAGGTCGTCGGCGCGATGCGGGGTGAAATCGAGGTCACATTTGGCGCAATTGTCCGCCGTCTTCAGAAAGGCGCGGAACAGCTTTCCCTCGCCGCAGCGCGGGCAGCGGCCGCGAAAGCCATGCTTCATCGCAGCCCACACGTCGCGCCTCTCGACAAGGCCGGTCTCGCGCGTCCAGATCTTCGGCGCCGTGCTCATCGTCACCATGCCTTGCCCTTCTGTCCCTTGCCTTTGCTCTTGCTTTTCCCCTTGGCCTTCTTGCTCTTGCCGGATGTCTTCTGTTTCTCCGGCCTGCGCTTCTGCTCGGGACTGCGTCCCGGATGCGGCTTCGACGATTTGCGCTGCGGGCGGAACGGCCTGCGTTCGCGGGAGCCGGTCTCACCTGCCGATGACAGCAGCTCGAAGCGCAGCGCGCCTGCGATGGGAGCTGCTTCGATCAGACGAACGTCGACGACGTCACCGAGCTGATACATGGTGCCGCTGCGCGTGCCGACCAGTGCGTGGCGGCTCTCGTCATAGTTGAAATATTCCGTGCCGAGGGATCGGATCGGGATCAATCCGTCGGCGCCGGTCTCGGCGAGCTTGACGAACAGGCCGGCGCGGGTGACGCCGGAGACGCGGCCCTGAAAACTCGCGCCGATGCGGTCGGCGAGATGGTGCGCGATCAGGCGATCGACGGTCTCGCGCTCCGCCTTCATCGCGCGCCGTTCGGTGAGTGAGATATGGGCGGCGACTTCGCCGAGAGATTCGGGCGTCGCGCTGTCGGGCAGGGCGCCTTCGCCGAGGCCGAGCGCGCGGACCAGCGCGCGATGGACGACGAGATCGGCATAGCGGCGGATCGGCGAGGTGAAATGCGCATAACGGCGCAGGTTAAGGCCGAAATGACCGTAGTTTTCCGAAGAGTATTCCGCCTGGGCCTGGGCGCGCAGCACGACCTCGCTTACCAGCGGGTAATAATCGTGGCCTTCGAGCTGGGCCAGCACGCGGTTGAACAGCGTCGGGCGCAGCGCGCCTGATTTCGTGAAGGGAACGTCCAGTGTCTCCAGGAACTCGCTGAGGGCGTGGACCTTCTCCAGCGTCGGCTCGTCGTGCACCCGGTAAATCAGCGGCAGCGACTTCTTCTCCAGCATCTCCGCCGCGGCGACGTTGGCGAGGATCATGAACTCCTCGATCAGCTTGTGCGCATCGAGACGCTCCGGGACGACGACGCGGTCGACCGTTCCGTCGCTCTTCAAGAGGATCTTGCGCTCGGGCAGGTCGAGATTGAGCGGATCGCGCTCGTCGCGCGCGCGCTTGACGCAGGCGTAAGCCGCGTAGAGCGGCTTCAGGATCGGATCGAGCAGCGGGCCGGTGGCATCATCGGGCCGACCGTCGATCGCAGCCTGTGCCTGCGCATAATGCAGCTTCGCCGCCGAGCGCATCAGGATGCGGTGGAAGCTGTGCGAGCGCTTGCGGCCGTCCGGTCCGATCACCATGCGCACCGCCAGTGCGCCGCGCGGCTCGCCTGGCACGAGCGAACAGAGATTGTTGGAGATGCGCTCCGGCAGCATCGGCACGACGCGGTCGGGGAAATAGACCGAGTTGCCGCGATCGAGCGCGTCGCGGTCGAGCGCGGTGCCCGGCCGGACATAGAAGCTCACGTCTGCGATGGCCACGTTGACGATGAAGCCACCCTTGTTATTGGGATCGTCGTCGGGCTGCGCGTGGACCGCGTCGTCGTGATCCTTCGCATCCGGCGGATCGATGGTGACGAGCGGAACATCGCGCCAATCCTCGCGCCCTTTCAGGTTCGCAGGCTCCGCCGCCTCCGCCTCGCGCTCGGCCGCGGGCGAGAATTGCAACGGGATGTCGTGGGCATAGATCGCGATCAGGCTGATGGCCTTCTCCGACTTGACCGAGCCGAGCCTCTCCTTGACGCGGCCGGAGGCCAGGCCAAAGCCGCGCGAGCGGACGATGTCGACGCTGACGAGGTCACCGTCTTGCGCGCCTTGTGTATCGGTCTTCGCGATGTTCAGCTCGCGGTCGGCGAACTTCTTGTCGACAGGAACGAGCCGTCCGCCGCCTTCGGAAAGACTGCGGAAGACGCCGAGGATACGGCTCTTGGCCTTGTCGATGACCTTGATGATGCGGCCGCGATAGGCGGGACCTGCGTCCTCGTCCGAGCGCTCGACGCGCAGCAATGCGCGGTCGCCGACACCGGCGGCCGTGCCAGGCTTGGGCCGGCGCGGCATCTCGATCAGGATTTTTGGCGGCTCGCCGCTTTCGACCTCGTCCCATTCGGCGGGGGAGGCGATCAATTCGCCGTCGGAGTCGCGGCCCGTGATGTCGGCGAGCAGCGTCGGCGGCAGCGTGTCGGGCTCGGAGATCTTGTGGCGCTTCTTCTTGATGATGCCGTCGTAGGCGAGCTCGCGCAGCATGCGCCTGAGCTCGGCGCGATCGGCGTTCTTCAGGCCGAACTCGCGCGCAATTTCGCGGGTCCCGACCTCTCCGTGGTTTGCCTTGATGAAGGCGACGATGGCTGCCCTGTCGGGAAAGCCATGGTCATTCTTGCGTTTCACTTAACCTCTAATTCTTGCCGGCACTCTTCTTGGCCGGGGCCTTGGTGGGGGCCGCCTTGGTCGGCGACGTCTTGGCAGTCGACGAGACGGCGGCGCGCGCCTTGCTGGTGGATTCGGTTTTCGATTTGGCCGGGGCTTTCTTCGCGGCCGGCTTCTTCGGCTTCGGCGCGGCGTCCTCACCGTCCGCAGCCTTCTCTGTAGTCTTCTTGGCCTTGGCGGGCTTTGCCGCCTTCTTCGGCTTGGTCTTGCCGCCGCCCTTGGCCGCGCGTTCGTCGATCAGCGCGATCGCCTGCGGCAGCGTGATGGCATCCTTTTCGAACTCGGCCGGGATCGTCGCGTTGACACCGCCTGCGGCGACATAGGGGCCATAGCGGCCGCTCTTCACGGTGACGGTGCCGAGCGTCGGATGATCGCCGATCGTCTTGCCGGGATCGGCGCCGAAGCGGCGGCTCGGGCCCTTCGCCGCCTTCTCGGCGATCAGCGTCACCGCGCGATTGAGGCCGATGTCGAACACTTCGTCGCCGGCTTCGAGACTCGCATAGGTCTTGTCGTGCTTCACGAAGGGCCCGAAGCGGCCGAGGCCGGCGGTGATCGGCTGACCCGTCTCGGGGTGCTTGCCGATCTCGCGCGGCAGCGACAACAATTTCAGCGCAAGCTCGAGGTCGACATCGCTGGGCGAGGTGCCCTTCGGAATGCCCGCGCGCTTCGGCTTCTCGCCTTCCGCATAATCCTTCTGCTCGCCGAGCTGGATGTAGGGGCCGAAGCGGCCGGCCTTGACCCAGACATCGAAGCCGGTGTCGGGATCCTGGCCGAGCGAGCGGTCGGCGCTGGCTTCGCCATCGGCGGCGAGCTGGCGGGTGTAGCGGCATTCCGGATAGTTCGAGCAGCCGACGAAGGCGCCGAACTTGCCGGCCTTGAGGTTGAGCCGGCCCGTGCCGCAATTCGGGCATTGCCTGACGTCGCCGCCATCGGCGCGCGGCGGGTAGATGTGCGGGCCCAGCATCTCGTCGAGCACGTCCAGCACCTGCGCGACGCGCAGGTCCTTGATCTCGTCGACGGCGCCGATGAAGTCGCGCCAGAAATCCCTCAGCACCTCCTGCCAGGAGATCTCGTTGTTCGAGATGCGGTCGAGCTGCTCTTCGAGGCCCGCGGTGAAATCGTATTCGACATAGCGGCTGAAGAAGCTTTCGAGGAACGCGATCACGACGCGGCCCTTGTCCTCGCCGTGCAGGCGCTTCTTCTCCAGCTTGACGTAGCCGCGGTCCTTCAGAACCTGGAGGATCGAGGCATAGGTCGAGGGACGGCCGATGCCGAGCTCTTCCATGCGCTTGACGAGGGATGCCTCCGAGAAGCGCGGCGGCGGCTCGGTGAAATGCTGAGTGACGGCGAGCGACTGCCGCTTCAGGGCTTCGCCGGCGCTCATGCCGGGCAGGCGGCGGGAATCATCGTCCTCCTCGTCGTCGCGGCCTTCCTGGTAGAGCGCGAGGAAGCCGTCGAACTTGATGACCTGACCGGTGGCGCGCAGCTCCAGCGTACGGCCGCCGGCCTTCGCGGTGATGTCGACCGTGGTGCGCTCGAGCTCGGCCGCTTCCATTTGGCTTGCGATGGTGCGCTTCCAGATCAACTCGTAGAGTTTCGCCTGATCGGAATCGAGCTTGCGGCTCATGCCGTCGGGCCGGCGCGACAGATCCGTCGGGCGGATCGCCTCGTGCGCTTCCTGGGCGTTCTTGGCCTTGGTCTGGTACTGGCGGGGAGCGTCGGGCACATAGGCGTTGCCGTAATCCTCGCCGATCACCTTACGCGCCTGGGTGATCGCTTCAGGTGCGATCTGCACGCCGTCGGTACGCATATAGGTAATGAGTCCGGTGGTCTCCCCGCCGATGTCGATGCCTTCATAGAGCCGCTGGGCGATGCGCATCGTGTGCGCCGGCGCAAAGCCGTATTTGCGGCTGGCTTCCTGCTGCAGCGTCGAGGTGGTGAAGGGCGCCTGCGGATTGCGCCGCGCGGGCTTGGCATCGACCGCGGTCACGGCGTAGGCGGCCGCTTCCAGCGCCTTCTTGAAGTCTTCGGCTTCCGCGCCGGTGCCGATGTCAAGGCGCTGGATCTTCTTGCCGTCGGCGCCGACGAGGCGGGCCTCGAAGGCATCGCCGCGCGGGGTCAGCAGGGTCGCGACCAGCGACCAATATTCGCGCGCGACGAACTTCTCGATCTCGAGCTCGCGATCGCAAACGAGGCGCAGCGCCACCGACTGCACGCGGCCGGCCGAGCGCGCGCCCGGCAGCTTGCGCCACAGCACGGGGGAGAGGGTGAAGCCGACCAGATAGTCGAGCGCACGGCGCGCCATATAGGCGTCGACCAGGGCGCCGTCGATCTGGCGCGGATGCTTCATCGCGTCGGTGACAGCCTGCTTGGTGATGGCGTTGAACACCACGCGCTCGATCTTTTGGTCCTTCAGCGCGCGCTTCTCTTTCATCACCTCCAGCACGTGCCAGGAGATGGCCTCGCCCTCACGATCGGGGTCGGTGGCGAGAATCAGGCGGTCAGCGCCCTTCAGCGATCTCGCGATATCGTTTAGCCGCCCGGCGGCCTTCGGGTCGACCTCCCAGATCATCTTGAAATTGGCGTCAGGATCAACGGAACCGTTCTTGGCGGGGAGGTCGCGGACATGGCCGAACGAAGCCAGGACCTCGTAGGACGAGCCCAGATATTTGTTGATCGTCTTGGCTTTCGCCGGCGACTCCACAATAACGATATTCATGTAGTTCCAGTAACTTACGGGAAAATCTTGGGCCGAAAACCAAAGGATTCGGGTCGGCCGTTTCGACCCGAACATGGGTGGTGAGGCCGTCCCTGTCAAATCGGGGCGTGTTGAAGGCCGCAGCGATGGGAAAAGTTTCATATCGAAAAAGTTGCAAAATACCACCTTGGAGTTGCGACCGATGTCGGCGTAAGGTTTCTGCGGGGCATGGATTCGGGGTGGGGTCTGGTGGCTAAGCCAGCAAGGAAACGGGCGCGCGCCGGATCAGGCGCGCCGGGAGGCTCGCGCAATGAGGAACCGGGGGAAGGCGGGGCGGATGAGGCGGTCGCCTTCATCGCGGAGCAGACGGCCGCCCTGGGCAAGCTCGCCGAGCGCCACAAGCTGCACATGTTGCATTATTTATTGGGCATGACCCAGCTCGAGGCCGACGAGCATCTGAGATTGCGGAGCAAGCGCAAGCTGTCGTGAGATCTGCGCCTCTATCAGTTCAGTCATCCCTGCGCGCGCGTGGCGCTCGTCGCTGGAGGCAATGAGGGCAGTTAACTGTTGCGGCCTGCCATCCGAGCCAGTCTCTGGCCGAGATATTCGGCCGTGCTCAAATCGCTCTGAGGCAAGGTGCCGTTGATCAAGTGCGTCGCCAGGCCAAGCTGGCTGCCCAAGCGATTGCGGTTGCTCGGATCCTCTCCGCCCGGGATATCCAGCCCGCACCAGAGCATGCCGTGCTGCGCAGCGAGAATGGAAAAGTAGGTCAATGTGTGCAGTTGATCGCCGCCTGCGCACGCGCCGGTCGTGAATCCGGCTGCGATCTTGTTGGCCCATCGCTGGCGAGTCCATCGGTCACTTGAGGCGTCAGCGAAGGCTTTGAATTGCGCTGCCGGTCCGCCCATATAGGTCGGGCTGCCAAATGCAATGGCGCTCGCGCCGTCAATCGTCTCCAGTAGTCTCTCATTCTGGAAGCGGCCTGACACGATGTCGTCGCCGGCGATCCGACAAAGCGCGATCTGTGCCATCTCAGCCGCGCCGCGCACCACCGCATGCGCTAGCGTTTCTGTGGTGCCGGAGATGGAAAAATAGACGATAGCGAGCAGGGGCATGGTGGTGCCAGTTTGCGGTGTCCAAGCCATCTTTGACGCCGTCTCGAATTTGTACAAGTCCCCCGCGTCCTCATTTGCGCGCATAGCGAAGCAAATCCAGAATCTTTCCACGGGAGCAGTGTGGATTGCCTTGTCGCCAGGACCCCATCGCAATGATGGGGGTTGGGGCGGTGCGCCGCAGCTACGCCGATCTGCGCCGCGGCGCCGGCCGCGGCTTCAACATGGTGTCCGCCGGGCTGAGCAGGCGGCCGTCCTCGGCGCGCAATTCGAGTTTCTTCACCGGGCGGCCCTTGGCGCGATCGACCAGAATGGTCGCGATCTCGTCGGGGTGATCGTCGAACTCCTCGCTCCATTGCCGTAGCGCCACCAGCACCGGGAAGGTGCCGCGGCCCTTCGGCGTCAGCACATATTCCTGGTAGGCGCTGCCGTCGGAAGCGGGGGCGGTCGCCAGAATGCCGTGCTCGACGAGTGACCGCAGGCGCGCGGCCAGAATGTTCTTGGCCATGCCGAGCTTGCTCTGGAATTCGCCGAAGCGCCGTACGCCCAACAGTGCCTCGCGGATGATCAGCAGCGACCACCAGTCGCCAAGCGCCTCCAACGACCGTGCGATCGGGCAGGAATCGCCGTCGAAGCTCGTTCGTCTCACCATTGTCTTTCGTCCTGTCGCGTTCGCCCGCCTTCCGCGCCGATCACGCGCTTGTGTGGTTGCATCATAAAACCATTTGTCCTAGATGGCAACTTAGTTTCATAATGCAACCACTGGAGGCGAGCGTGAGATTGAAGAACAAGACGGCCCTGATTACCGGCGGCAACAGCGGCATTGGCCTTGCGACCGCAAAGCTGTTCGTGGCCGAGGGCGCCAAGGTGGTGATCACCGGCCGCAACAAGGGGACGCTGGAGGCCGCTGCGAAAGAGCTCGGGCCGAACGCGCTTGCGCTGGTTGCCGACGCCACCGACATCGCCGCGACCGAAGCCGCGATCAAGAAGGGCGCGGACAAGTTCGGCAAGGTCGACATCGTCTTCGCCAATGCCGGCATCGCCGGCGGCACGCCGCTCGGCTCAGCCACGCTTGAGATCTTCGAGACCGTGATCCGCACGAACCTCACCGGCGTGTTCTTCACCGTTCAATCCGCGCTGCCCTACCTTAACGACAATGCCTCGATCATCCTCAACGGCTCGGTGATCTCGGTGCTCGGCATTCCCGGCTACTCGGCTTACGGCGCCGCGAAGGCCGGCGTTCGCGCCATGGCGCGGACCATGGCCTCGGAACTGTCGCCGCGCGGCATCCGCGTCAACGTGGTCGCGCCGGGCGCGATCCGCACACCGATCTGGGGACCTGCGGTGGCGACGCCCGAGGCCGAGAAGGCATTCGAGAGGCGCATCGCGCTCTCGACGCCGCTCGGGCGCATCGGCGAAACGGATCACGTTGCAAAGACCGTGCTGTTCCTCGCTTCCGATGATTCCGCGCATGTGCAGGGCCAGGAGATCTTCGTCGACGGCGGCGCGGTCGCATCTCCGAGCGGCGCGCCGATCTATCGGGGCTAATCAAATCAAGTGCAAATTGAATCGGCCAGCGCAACGGGAAGCGGTTGCGCCGGCCGGTTCCTACGCCTCGGGGGATGCATTTCGAAAACCTTTGCGTGAGGCGTTGAACCTTCGCGCGTACTGCCAAGACGTTCTTAAGGGCAGGGCGTCAGAAGACTCATTTTAAGGGAGCCCGTTATGCCGAAAGCAGCCCCTATTTCTTCGTCGATTTCAGCACCGCGTGTTTACACCGAAGATTCTGCCATTCCCGGCAAACGGACCGACAAGTCCGAGCTCATCGGGACCGCTCTGTTCGCCGGCATCGGACTGTTTATTTCGCTGATAGCCATCATCCTGGGCATTCAGGGCGCTTGGTTGTAGCCCCGCGGCGACGGCGCACCAGGGGCGGATCGCGGCCGCGCGCTTGCGCTTCGACGTGCGCACCGACGGCTAGAGCAGCGACACCAATCCGCCGCCGTGACGCTCCAGCTTTCCGGCCAATTCGAGCTCCAGGAGCACGGTGCGCACGATTGCGGGCGAGGCGCCGGACATCCGCACGAGATCGTCGATCGAGATCGGGGCAGGACCGAGCAGGGCGGTGATCTGGTCGCGGTCGTGGCCTTGCGGATCGCTCTCGAACGGCTCGCTGTCGGGCTCGCCTGCCGGATGCATCAGCGGCCGCTCCATGATCGGCTGCACCGCGTTGATGATGTCGGCGGCCTCGGTGACGAGGGTTGCGCCCTGCTTGATCAGATCGTTGGTGCCGGCGGCGCGCGGATCGAGCGGCGAGCCGGGAACGGCGAATACCTCGCGGCCCTGTTCGGCCGCCATGCGCGCGGTGATCAGCGAGCCCGAGCGGTGCGCCGCTTCCACCACGATCACGCCGAGCGACGCACCGGAGATCAGTCGGTTGCGGCGGGGAAAGTCGCGGGCGCGCGGCTCGTGGCCGAGCGGCATTTCGGAGATTGCCGCGCCCTCATGGTCGAGGATCGCTGCGAGCAAATCGGTATGTTCGGGCGGATAGATGCAATCATGCCCGCCGGCGAGCACGGCGATCGTGCCGCTTGCGACGCTCGTGCGATGCGCGGCCTGGTCGACGCCGCGGGCGAGACCCGAGATGATGACAAAACCGGCTTCGCCGAGCTCGCGCGCAAGCTGCCCGGCAAACTTCAGCCCGGCGCCGGAAGCATTGCGCGAGCCGACGATCGCGATCATCGGCCGCATCAAGCTTTTCGTGTCGCCGCGCACGGCGAGCAAAGGCGGTGCATCGTCGAGCGTTGCGAGCCGCGCCGGATAGCCATCTTCACCGGGCGCGAGCCAGGCGATGCCGAACTTGCGGCTTGCGGCGAGCTCGGCCTTGGCTTCATCGGCGCTACAGATGCGCCCCGATCGTGCCGCGCCGCCGCGGCGCGCCAGATCTGGCAGCCGCTCCAGCGCGGCGCGCGCGGTGCCGAAATGATCGACCAGCGAACGGAAGGTGCGCGGGCCCACATTGTCTGAGCGGATCAGCCGCAGGCGGTCGATCCGCTCAGACTCGGTCAGCTCCACGCTTGGATTGATGGCGTCCACGGCGTCTCCTTGCAGGCACAGCATGGAACAACCTGAGGGCGTTGCGCAACAGTGACGTGCGCTTGCGCGACCCCGCCCCGATGCTAAAAGCGATGCCAATAAGAAGGATTTGCCATGATCTCACTCGCCGACCTCCAGCGCCGCATCGAAGCGGGGGAGCTGTCGCCCGATTCCGCGATCGCGCAATCGCATGCGGCGATCGAGGCCAAGGAGAAGGACGTCCGCGCCTTCGTCCGCCACGACAAGGCCGCGAAGGCGCAAAGCGCCGGTCCGCTGCGCGGCATCGCGATCGGGATCAAGGACATCATCGATACCGCCGATTTCCCGACCGAGATGGGCTCGGAGATCTATCGCGGGTGGCAGCCGCGCTCGGATGCGCCCGTCGTGATGATGCTGAAGCGGGCCGGGGCAACCATCATCGGCAAAACCACGACCACGGCGTTCGCCTCGCGCGATCCCACCCCGACGCGCAATCCGCATAATCTCGGCCATTCTCCGGGCGGCTCATCCTCCGGTTCGGCGGCAGCCGTCGGCGCCGGCATGATCCCGCTGGCGCTGGGCACCCAGACCGGTGGCTCGGTGATCCGTCCCGCCGCCTATTGCGGGACCGCTGCTATCAAGCCGTCGTTCCGCATGCTGCCGACGGTCGGTGTGAAGTGCTACTCGTGGGCGCTCGATACGGTCGGCCTGTTCGGCGCGCGCGTGGAAGATCTCGCGCGCGGGCTGTTGGCGATGACGGGGCGCGGCGAATTCTCCGGCATTGCCGCCGCGACGTCGCCGCGCATCGGCGTGGTCAGGCAGGAATTCGCCGGCGCAGTGGAGCCGGCGGCCGAAGAGGGGCTGCAAGCCGCGATCAAGGCGGCGACGCGCGCCGGCGCCAGCGTGCAGACCATCGATCTGCCCGAAGCGGTGCAGGAGGCCTGGCGCATCCATCCGATCATTCAGGATTTCGAGGCGCATCGCGCGCTGGCCTGGGAGTTTTCCGAACGCCACGACGAGATCGCGCCGATGCTGCGTGCCAGTCTCGATGCGACGGTTGGCCTGACGCCGCAGGACTATGACGAAGCGCGGCGGATCAGCCGCCGCGGCCGCCGTGAGCTCGGTGAGCTGTTCGAAGGCGTCGACGTGCTCCTGACCTATTCCGCGCCGGGCACCGCGCCCGCCAAGGAGCTCGCGACCACGGGCGATCCCCGTTACAACAGGCTCTGGACCCTGATGGGCAATCCTTGCGTCAACGTGCCGGTGCTGAAGGTCGGCGGCCTGCCGATCGGCGTGCAGGTGATCGCGCGTTTCGGCAACGATCCGCGCGCACTTGCGGCGGCCTGGTTCCTGGAGGAGGCGCTGGCGAAATCAGGCTAGCGCGGGTTCGGGGGCGGCAATGCGATGGCCGGATGCAGCAGCCGGCGCTGCGCTGCTAGCTGCACCTTGCTTCAGCCAGCGCTCGGCGGCCTCGCGGCCGCTCCGGTGGAGCAGGCGAATGAAGCCGCGGCCGAGATCGGTGGATGAGCGCTGCGCCAGCCCGTCAACGGAATCTTCTGCCGCGATCCTGGTGAGCCGCAAGGACGGCGCGGCTTGCGACTGCGCCCATTCGATCGCGGCGATCTCGGCATTGAGGGCGGCGTTGGCCGCGATCTGGTCGAGCCGGCGGTCGATCGCGGCGAGTGTGATCGGTACGTAGCTGTCGCGCGCCGGCGTGACCTGGACGAGCAGCACATCGGCGGTCGTCGTGTCCTGCGCCAGCCGCAGCAGCGGCGGGTTGCCGCCAAGGCCGCCGTCCCAATAGGCCTCGCCGTCGATCTCGACGGCGCAGTGGACGAGCGGCGGGCAGGTCGAGGCCAGCGCGACGTCGGTGGTAATTGCCTCGTTGCGGAAGATCTGCTGCTGGCCGTCGCGGATCCGCGTCGCTGCGATCAGAAGCTTCGGGCAGTTCGGATGGCGCAGGGCGGCGAAATCGATGTCGCGCGACAGCGCCTGCCGCAGCGGATCGAGATCGAACGGATCAAAGTGACCGGAGCGCAGCGTCGGCCCGAACGCGACCGAGCTTCCCGCCGGCGAGAAGCCGCCGACCAACATCAGCGCGCGAAACGAGGCTTCGTGCATCAGCCGGAGCCAGAACCGATTCAGCCGGGCGCGGGCGCCTTCGCGGCCAGCTTCGGCAAAGCCGGAGGCGAGCAGCAGCGCGTTGATGGCGCCGGCGCTGGCGCCGCTGATGGTGTCGATTGCGATATCAGGCTCTTCCAGCAGCCGCTCGAGCACGCCCCAGGTGAAGGCCGCAAAAGTGCCGCCGCCCTGCAGCGCCAGCGAGAGCTTTCGCGGCGGCCATTGGGCGGAATGTGCACGCGCGGTCACGCCCGGTACAGCCTTCCTCACCACGATATCGAGCGGAGCGTCGGCTTTCGTAGGGGGCTCAGGCTGCGGCGCCTGCGATGAAACGGGCGCAGGCGTGTCGACACGCGGCGAGGGCGCATCGGACCAGATATTGGTCATCGAAAGCAATCGGCTCGCTGCGGTGCCGGAAGCACCCCGCGAACCAACCCCGTCATGCGCGTCGACAATCTTCTCGCTCATTCTGAGCAACCGCCACCATTTCACTGTCGGGATGACAGGCTGTCAGCATGACAGGCTCGGAACCCGCTTGCCAACACAACCGCGATTCGGCCGCAAGTTGCGAACAGGATTTTGCATATAATGCAGAAGGGCCGTTTCGGTATCCGTAGATGCCCGGCTTTGGATTCTTGTTCTGACGCGATTTCTTGACGCGAACCGGCATCCACTTCGCTCGAAACGCTCTAGGCCTTCTCCCCGATCCGGCTTTCCTTGCCCGCTTGCAAGCGCTTGATGTTCTCGCGGTGCGCGTAGAACAGCAGCAGCGTCAGCACTGCTGATAAAGCAGACAATGCCAGGTGCCCGAACCACCACAGGAACATCGGCGTGATGAACGCCGCCACCAGCGCCGACAGCGAGGAATAGCGGGTGGTGAAGGCGGTTGCCAGCCAGAGCAGGCAGAACACGACGGCGCCAGGCCAAAACAGGCCGAGCAGGATGCCGATGTAGACGGCCACGCCCTTGCCGCCTTTGAACTTGAGCCAGACCGGGAAGAGATGGCCCAGGAACGCGCCGAGCCCGGCCACCATGGCGGCATTGGGACCTGCGAGATAGCCGGCGATCACCACGGCCACGGTGCCCTTGAGCGCGTCGAACAGCAGGGTGCCCGCGGCAAGGCTCTTGCGTCCCGTGCGCAGCACATTGGTGGCGCCGATGCTGCCGGAGCCGATCGAGCGGATATCCTGCGTGCCCGCGAGTTTGGTGAGAATCAGCCCGAACGGAATTGAGCCGAGGAGATAGCCGATGACGAAGGCCACCGGCAGGAATGCTTCAAGCCCCATGGCGGCATCTCCAAAGACTGGGTCTCCGTGCCGAACGATCACCCATGTCCGACATACTCGTAGACCGTCCGACCGCCGACAATGGTGCGCACGACGCGGCCTGTAAAGCGGGCCTCATCAAACGGGGTATTCTTACAGGGCGATTTCAGGTCGGCCGGATCGACCACCCAGGGCGTATCGGGGTCGATCACGATGACGTCCGCGGGGCTGCCGACGCGCAAGGTTCCGCCTGGTAGCCCGAGCAACTCGGCCGGCCGCGTCGACATTGCGCGGATCAGCGTCTTCAGTTCCATCTCGCCATTGTGCACGAGGCGGAGGCCCGCCGGCAGCATGGTCTCGAGCCCCACGGCGCCGGGGGCGGCTTCCGCGAACGGCAAGCGCTTGACCTCGACGTCCTGCGGATTGTGGTCGGACATGATGACGTCGAGAAGCCCGGAGGCGAGCGCCGCCACCACCGAGCGGCGGTCGTCCTCGGTCCGGAGGGGCGGCGACAGTTTCAGGAACGAACGGTAGGGCCCGATGTCGTTCTCGTTCAGCGCCAGATGATTGATCGAGACCGAGGCGCTGACGGCGAGCCCGGCGTCGCGGGCGCGCTCCAGGATCTCGAGGGAGTCGATGCAGGTCAGCGACGCCGCGTGGTAGCGGCCGCCGGTGAGTGCAACGAGGCGTAAGTCGCGCTCCAGCATGACGGCTTCGGCGGCATTCGGGATGCCCATCAGCCCGAGCCGGGTCGCGAACTCGCCCTCGTTCATCACGCCTTCGCCCACGAGGTTGGGATCCTCGGTGTGATGCACGATCAGCGCGTCGAAGTCGCGGGCGTAGGTCAGCGCGCGTCGCATCACCTGGGCGTTGGTCACGCTTCGGTCGCCGTCGCTGAAGGCGACCGCGCCGGCGGCCTTCAAGAGGCCGAACTCGGTCATCTCCTCGCCGAGCATGCCCTTGGTCAGCGCCGCCATCGGCTGGATATTGACGATCGCGGTGTCGCGGGCTCTGCGCATCACAAAGTCCACGGTCGCCGAATTGTCGATGACCGGCGAGGTGGCGGGCTGGCAGATGATGGTGGTGATGCCGCCGGTCGCGGCGGCCTGGCTCGCCGAGGCAAAGGTCTCGCGGTGGCTGAGACCGGGCTCGCCGACGAAGGCGCGCAAGTCGATCAGGCCTGGCGCCACGATCTTGCCGGAGCAGTTGATGATGTCGGTGCCTTCAGGCACGCCGGCTGCGCCAATGCCGCGGCGGGTCTCGCGGATGGTGCCGTCGGCAATGAGGACGTCCCCGATGCCGTCGAAATCCCTGGAGGGGTCGACGACGCGGGCGTTGGCGAGCAGGATGGGGCGGCGGTCGGTCAACATCGGCATCACGCGTTCGGCAGGTTGCGGGCGAGCGCTTCCAGCACGGCCATGCGCACGGCGACGCCCATCTCCACCTGTTCGCGGATCAGGGACTGGGCGCCGTCGGCCACGATCGAGTCGATCTCCACGCCGCGGTTCATGGGACCGGGATGCATCACCAATGCATCCGGCTTGGCGTAGGCGAGCTTCTTCTGGTCCAGCCCGAAGTAGTGGAAATATTCCGATGACGAAGGCACGAACGAGCCGTTCATGCGCTCGCGCTGGAGCCGCAGCATCATCACGATGTCGGCGCCTTCCAGGCCCTCGCGCATGTCGCGCGCGACCTCGACGCCCATCCGCTCGATGCCGGGCGGCAGCAGCGTGGAAGGGCCGACGACGCGGACGCGGGCGCCCATGGTGTTGAGCAGGATGATGTTGGAGCGGGCGACGCGCGAATGCAGCACGTCGCCGCAGATCGCGACCACAAGGCCTTCGATCCGCCCCTTGTTGCGCCGGATGGTGAGCGCGTCGAGCAGCGCTTGGGTCGGGTGCTCATGCGCGCCGTCGCCGGCATTGATCACGGAACCGTCGACCTTGCGCGCCAGCAGTTCCACCGCGCCGGAGGCGTGATGGCGCACCACCAGGATGTCCGGGTGCATCGCGTTCAAAGTCACCGCGGTGTCGATCAGGGTTTCGCCCTTGCGGATCGAGGACGAGGACACCGACATGTTCATGACGTCGGCACCTAAGCGCTTGCCGGCGAGCTCGAACGAGGACTGGGTCCGGGTGGAAGCCTCGAAGAAGAGGTTCACCTGCGTCCGTCCACGCAAGACGGTGCGCTTCTTGTCAACCTGGCGGTTGAGCTCGACATATTCTTCGGACAGGTCGAGGAGGCCGGTAATGTCGGCCGCGGAAAGGCCCTCAATGCCCAGCAAATGCCGGTGGCCGAGGACGAAGGTCGATTTCGATGTCATTAAAAGCAGAGCTATAGGGGGCGACGGCGGGGGGAGCAAGGGGCAAAGATGGGCAAGTGAGTTATCCCCTGATCTGTCACCCGCTCAGTCATTCCGGGATGGCGCGTAAGCGCCAGACCCGAATCTCGAGATTCCGGGTTCGGCTCTTCGAGCCGCCCCGGAATGACGAAGGATGGGACGGCATCGTGAAACCAATTCTTGCTGCATTTATATCGATCGTCATGAGCTCATCCGCCTGGGCCCAACCACTCCCCGGCGACTTTGTCTATCTGCGCGACGTCGAGCCCCGCATCATCCAGGACATCCGCTACGCCACCTCGAACAATTTCGTCGGCCGGCCGCTCGCCGGCTATAGCGCCGGCGAATGCGTGGTGAAGCGCGAGGTCGGGCTGCGGCTGAAGGCGGTTCAGGAGGAACTGGCCGCGCAACATCTCTCGCTCAAAATGTTCGACTGCTACCGGCCGGCACGGGCCTCGCGCGACATGATGAAGTGGTCGCAGAACGGCCACGAGACTGCCGCCGAGCGGCGCTACAATCCGAAGATTCCCAAGAGCGAGCTATTTCGGCTCGGCTACATCGCGAGCCGCTCGCAGCATTCGACCGGGGCGGCACTCGATCTCACTTTGGTCGATCTCAAGGCCGAGAATTCCGCCAAATACGACCCATCAAAGGCCTATGCCGATTGCACGGCGCCAGCCGAGGCGCGGGCGCCGGAGGGCAGCGTCGACATGGGCACTGGTTACGACTGTACCGACGCGAAGGGGCATACTGCGGCACAGTCGATCAATGCGGAGCAACGCGCTTGGCGCAAGCGGCTGGTGGCTGCGATGGCCAGGCAAGGCTTTGTGAACTATTCGAAGGAGTGGTGGCATTTTTCGCTGCCGGGGGCGGGCGGGGCAGCCTATGATTTCCCGATCCAGCCGCGGCGGAACTAAGGTCCGGTTCGAGGAGGCGCATATGATCCGGCCGAGCTTTGCGACCCACGAGGTCTTCAACCAGTCGCCGCCGTTCGAGGACGTCGACCTGTTCGCGGCCGACCGTCCGCTGGTCGATGCGGTGAGGGCCAATGGCGGCGCGGCGGCGGAACGGGAGCTGTCGGAGTTCGGCAAGCACTGGGGCTCGGCCACGATGGCCGATCGCGGACGCGTCGCGAACGAGAACACGCCGAAGCTGCGCAGCTTCGATGCCAAGGGCAATCGCCGCGACCAGATCGAGTTTCATCCGGCCTATCACGAGCTGATGGCGCACAGTGCGCATGCGGGCCTGCACAATTCGACGTGGACGGCGGATGGAAAGCCCGCTGGCGATGCGGCGGAGGTCATCCGCGCCGCAAAGTTCTATATCGCCGCGCAGGTCGAGACCGGCCATCTCTGCCCGATCACGATGACACGAGCCTCTGTGGCCGCGCTGGCGATGCAGCCCGATCTGCTCGCGCGCGTGATGCCGGTGCTGTCGACGAGGAGTTATGATCCCAGCTTCGTGCCGTGGTGGCAAAAGCGCGGCATGACGCTCGGCATGGGCATGACCGAGAAGCAGGGCGGCACCGACGTGCGCGCCAACATGACGCGCGCCGTAAGCGAGGGGGATGCTTATCGCATCACCGGCCACAAATGGTTCATGTCGGCGCCGATGTGCGATGCGTTCCTGGTGCTGGCGCAGGCAGACGCGGGCCTAACCTGCTTCTTCATGCCGCGCTTTGCGCCCGACGGCTCGGTGAACGCGATCCAGTTCCAGCGGCTGAAGGACAAGCTCGGCAACCGCTCCAACGCCTCCTCCGAGGTCGAGTTCGTCGGTGCCTATGCAGAAAGGGTCGGCGAGGAGGGCAAGGGCATCCGCACCATCATCCAGATGGTGCAGCTGACGCGCCAGGATTGCGCGATCGCCTCCGTCGGCCTGATGCGTTCGGGGCTCGCGCATGCGCTGCATCACGCCCGTCACCGCAGCGTGTTCCAGAAGCATCTCGCCGATCAGCCCTTGATGCAGGCGGTGCTGTCAGACATGGCGCTGCATGTCGAGGCGAGCACCGCCCTGGTGATGCGACTCTGCCGCGCCTTCGACCGGACGCCGCACGATGCGGCGGAGGCCGCCTATATGCGGCTGCTGACGCCCGCGATCAAATATTGGACCTGCAAGAGCGCGCCGCCGTTCCTCTGCGAAGCGATGGAGTGCCTCGGCGGCAACGGGTATGTCGAGGACGGCATTTTGGCGCGTCATTATCGCGAGTCTCCCGTCAACGCGATCTGGGAAGGCTCGGGCAACGTCATGTGCCTCGACGTGCTCCGCGCGCTCTCGCGCGAGCCGGAGGCGGCGATGGCGGTGCTGCAATCGCTTGCGGCCGAGACAAAAGGACTGCCCGGAGCGGGTGAGGCCGCCGCGTTCATCGGCAAGACCTTTCGCCGTGCTGACGGCGAGCGCGTCGCGCGGCTGGCAGTCGAGAAGCTGGCGTTGTTCGCCGCGGCTGCGGCGCTAGGCCGCGTGTCACCGCGCAATGCCGAATTGTTCGCCGCAACGCGCCTCGCTGCCAATCACGCCAGCATGTACGGCGCCGTGGAGTTGGAGAGCGCCGACGTGTGCGCGCTGCTGGAGCGAGCGCTGCCGTGAGTCTCCCAAACGAAAGCCTTTTGATGGATTCCCTCAATCCCGACCATCCGCCGCTCACCATGACGCCTGCGACGCCGCGCGTCTGGATGTTCTGGAGCACCGCACTGTGGGGTCTCCTCATCTTCCTCGCGATGTTCGTCGGGCAGATCGGCGCGATCGTTCTGCTGGTAGCGCAGCGTGGTCTGCCCATGGATCTCGCCTCGCTGCAAGTCGTCGGCCATGAGCCCCAGGCGCTTGCGCTGTCAGTGGCCATGGGCCTGCCGGCGACGCTGGCCGTGGTCTGGCTTGCCATTCGCATCAAGAAGGCGTCCTTCGTGAATTATCTCGCGCTGCATTGGCCGTCCTGGAAGCATCTGCTGTTCGGCGCGGTCGGCCTGGTCCTGATCGTGTTGGCCTGGGAGACAATGTCGCGCGCGCTCGGCCGCGAGGCGACGCCGGGCTTCATGACAGATTTGTTGAAATCAGGTCGCGACAAGGGCGCCGCAATGGTGCTGCTGTTTGCCTTCACTGTGGCGGCGCCCATGTCGGAAGAAGTGTTGGCGCGGGGCTTCCTCTATCGCGGCTGGTCTGCGAGCTTCTTGCGCGTGCCCGGCGCGATCATCCTGTCGTCGCTGGTGTGGACAATCGTGCACCTGCAATACGACATGTATTTTCTCGCCGAGGTTTTCACCATCGGCCTGTGGTTTGGCTACATGCGCTACCGTGCCAATTCGCTTTGGCTCACGGTCGTGTTGCATGCGCTCAACAATCTGACCGCAGTGGTGCTGACGATGTGGTTGGCAAGTTAGGCGGCCAGCGCGATCGCGACCGGCATCGTGATGGCCGCAAAAATCGTTTGCAGCGTGATGATCTGCGCCAGCAGCGGCGCATCGCCGCCCATCTGGCGGGCCAAGACATAGGCGCTAGGCGAGGTCGGCACCGCCGCGCAGATCGCGACGATCGCGAGGCTGTCGCCGGAGAGCCCGAACCAGGCGCCGAGCCCCAGCGCGAGCGCGGGCATCAGCGCGAGCTTGAAGACGACGCCGGTGGCCGCGCCGAGGCTCGGGCGCAAGAGACCTTCGAGATGCAGGCCGGCGCCGGTGACGAGCAGGCCGATCGCCAGCGAGGAGCGGCTCAGCGCATCCGCCACCTCGTGCCAGAGTTTCGGCAGCGGCATGTGCGTCAGATTGACGGCAAGGCCGATCACGCAGGCCCAGATCAGGGGATTGCGGACCACCGTCATGACGACGGCTCGTGCAGACTGCTTTTCGGGCGCGGCGTAATGGGCGAGCACCACGACACTGAGCACGTTGACCAGGGGAATGATCGCGACCATCGCCACGGAGGCGAGCGCCAGCCCGACGTCGCCGAACATATTGGCTGCGACCGACAGTCCGACGAAGGTCTGCCAGCGCGTTGCGCCCTGAAAGATCGAGGTGAAGGCGGGGCCGTCGATGCCGAGCCGGGTAAGGGCGGGGCGCAGTGCAAGGCACAAGAGCGACATCGCGAGCGCTGACAGCAGCAGCGCGCCGCCGACGCCAGCGACCGGCACCTTGGAGAGGTCCGCCTTCACCAGCGTCTGGATCAGCAGCATCGGAAACAGCACGAAATAGGTCAGGCGCTCCAGCCCATGCCACTGCGTGTCGAGCCGCATCAGGCTGCGCTTCAGCACGACACCGAGCACGATGAGGATGAAGACCGGCAGCAGCGCCGCGATCACGACGGCCATGGATCAGTCCGTCCCCGGGCGAGCGCGAAGATTGGCGAGGCGGTCGAGCGCGCCTTGCAGGATGAAGATCGCCGCGTGCTCGTCGATCACCTCGGCGCGCTTGGCGCGGCTGACGTCCATGCCGATCAGCTCGCGCTCGACTGCCGCCGTCGAGAGGCGCTCGTCCCACAGGCCGATGGGGAGTGCGGTCAGGCCGGCAAGATTGCGGGCGAAGGCACGGGTGGATTGCGCGCGCGGGCCCTCGCTGCCATCCATGTTGATGGGCAGGCCGAGCACGAAACCGGCTGCCCTGCGTTCAGCCGCGATCGCGAGCAGCCGGGCGGCATCCTGCTTGAACGCCTTGCGCTGGATCGTCTCGACGCCGGTCGCCAACCGCCGGTCGGGATCGGACACGGCAACGCCGATGGTTTTGGTACCTAAGTCAAGCCCGACCAGCGCGCCGCGCGCGGGCCAGTGTGTTGCAGCATCGACGAGAGGCAGGATAAGAGCCGGCATGGCTTAGCGCATATCACGCGTCGCGCTGCGGAGTGAACCCGGAACATGGATGCGCTCGCATTATTCGGCGTGTTTGCCGCGTCCTGCGCGTTCGGCTCGGCCTCGATTTTCTCCAGGGCACCTGACCGTTCGGTCTGCTCGAAGCGATCTGGGCCGTTGCGCCGCGCATTGCTGGACACGACAGATTTGTGGCGATGAATTTCAGTGAGATGAACGCCGGCGCTCGCGGTGACTTTCACGATCATTTCGTGATCAAGGCGACGATCAAGTTCTTCGTCAGGCGGCGATGACGTCCTGGTCCAGCTTCAGGCAAGCGGCAAAGCCGCTCAGTGCGCTGGATTGATGTCCGGCGCGGCGCTGGATGAAGAGTGTCTCGACACGCGCATGCGACGGGCTCAGCGCGTGGATCGACACGCTTCCGTTCATCGCGCTGCGCTCGACCACAATGCGCGGCAGCAGCGTCACGCCCATGTCGGCAGCGACGCAGCCGATCATGCCGTCGAGTGTGCCGAGCTCGAAGCGCGCCGCCGACGGCCAGCCGAACTCGACGAACACCTGCTCGAGCCGTTGGCGGTAGGTGCAGCCGGTGCGGAACACCAGCGCCGTCGGGCCGGGCTCCGGCGTGCCGGCACGCAGCTCGGCCAACGAAGCCCAGCGCCGCGCGCTGACCAGCACCAGCTCTTCGCGGAAGGCGCTCGTCGCTATGAGCTCGGCATGCGCGATGGGACCCGCGACGAAGGCGCCGTCGAGCGAGCCGTCGAGCACGGCGGCGACGAGGTCGGCCGTGGTTGCGGTGCGCAGAGAAAGGCGCACGGCAGGAAAACGGCGGTGGAAATCCGCCAGCACGGGCGGCAGCCGCACGGCCGCGGTGGTCTCCATCGATCCAATCGCGAGCGGTCCCTTCGGCTCACCGTCATCTTGCGCGGCGAGCACGGCTTCACGCGACAGCGCCGCCATTTTTTGCGCATAGGGCAGGAGGCGTTTGCCGGCACCGGTCAGCGTCATGCCGCGGCTGTGACGTTCGAACAGCGGCGTGCCGATCTCGGCTTCCAGCGCCTTCACGCGCTGGGTGACGTTGGACTGCACGGTATTGAGCTCTTCGGCGGCGCGGGTGATGCCGCCGGTGCGGGCGACGATGGCAAAGGTCTGGAGATCACTGAGTTCCATGGAATCGTTCCGCATTTGAGATGGCAGCGTTCTCTAGAATTCAATTTTAGAGAATGCTATTCGCGGCTAATGTTCCTGTCCAGAGTGGGAGGACGCATGCCGATCGCCACGCCGCTGACAGAGCTTCTGGGGATCAAGCATCCCATTCTGTCGGCTCCCATGGACACCATTGCAGGCAGCCGGTTGACCCGTGCCGTCAGCAGTGCCGGCGGCTTCGGAATCTTGGGTGGTGGCTACGGCGACCAGGCCCGGCTGGAGGCCGAGACCAAGGAGCTGGAGGGTCTTGCGCCGTTCGGTATCGGCTTCATCACCTGGAGCCTGGCAAAACAGCCGGAGCTTCTCGACATTACGCTGGACGCCCAGCCTCAGGCCATCATGCTGTCGTTTGGCGATCCCGCGCCGTTCGGGCCGCGCATCAAGGCGGGCGGCGCGCGATTGATCTGCCAGGTGCAGAGCGAGGACATGGCGAAGCAGGCGCTTGATGCCGGCGCGGATATCCTGATCGCACAGGGTACCGAGGCTGGCGGCCATGGCGCGTCGCGCACTACGATCGACATCGTGCCTGCGATCGTCGATCTCACGGCAGGACGCGTGCCGGTCGTCGCGGCCGGCGGTATCGCGGATGGCCGGGGCCTCGCTGCAATGTTGATGCTGGGGGCATCCGGCGTGCTGATGGGCACACGCTTTTATGCGAGCGTGGAGGCCAATGGCGCGGAGGAAGCGAAGCGGCGCATTCGTGAAGCCGACAGCAATGATACCGTGCGCGGCGTCGTCTTCGACTGGTCGCGAAATCTGTTCTGGCCGGCGCCGTTCACTGCGCGCTCGCTGATCAATGATCACATCAAGCGCTGGACCGGCCGCGAGATCGAGTTGATGCAGCGCGCAAGCGAGGTCGCCGCGGAGTATGCTGCGGCGAAGGCCGCGGGCAATTTCGAGGTCGCTGCGGTTTTTGCCGGCGAGGCCGTCGGACTGATCCATGACATTCCGTCCGCCGCGGAGATCGTGGAGCGGATTGCGACGGAGGCGGAGCAACTCCTGGCCGGGCGGAGAAACTCGGTCGTCGCGGCGTAGAGTTTTTCACCCTCCACCTCCAGGGGAGGGTAAGCAAAAACGAGAAAGAGACACACCATGTGGCCTGACCGTCGACTGATCGATCTCTTCAAGACCGAATTCCCGATCGTGCTGGCGCCGATGGCGGGCGTGATGGATGCGGAGCTGGTGATTGCGGCCGCGCAGGGCGGGGCGCTGGGGTCGCTGCCCTGCGCGATGATCTCGCCGGAGAAGGCGCGCGAGCAGGTTGGTCTCATCCGCCAGAACGTGAAGGCACCGGTCAATCTGAACTTCTTCTGCCACACACCGGTAGAGCTCACGACCGAGGCCGAGGCACGCTGGAAGCAGCGGCTTGCGGGCTATTACACCGAGCACGGTCTTGATCCGGCGGCGCCGATCGCTGCGGCGAACCGTGCGCCCTTCGACGCGGCATTCTGTGAGGTGGTCGAGGAGCTGAAGCCGGAAGTCGTCAGCTTTCACTTCGGCTTGCCGGAGCAAGCTCTGCTCAAGCGGGTGAAGGCAGCCGGCTGCCTCGTGATCTCGTCGGCCACCACGGTGAAGGAAGCGGTCTGGCTCGAGCAGCGCGGCGTCGATGCCATCATCGCGCAAGGCGCCGAGGCGGGCGGTCATCGCGGCATGTTCCTGACCGACAAGATCGCGGAACAGCCCGGCACCTTTGCGCTGGTGCCGCAGGTCGTCGATGCCGTGAAGGTGCCGGTGATCGCCTGCGGCGGCATTGCGGATGGGCGCGGCATTGCCGCGGCCTTTGCGCTCGGTGCATCCGGTGTGCAGATCGGCAGCGCCTATCTGCGCTGTCCTGAATCCAAGGTCACGGCGGGAGGCCGCAAGGCGCTGGCCGAGGCCGACGACGAATCCACCGTCATCACCAATGTCATGACCGGGCGTCCTGCGCGCGGGGTGCAGAACCGGCTGATGCGCGAGGCCGGCCCGATCTCGCCGGATGCACCTCCCTTTCCCCATGCTGCGACCGCGCTCGGGCCCCTGAAAGCGGCTGCCGAAAAGCAGGGGAGGGTGGATTTCACCAATCTCTGGGCTGGGCAGGCCGTGGCCCTCGGCCGGGATGTCCCTGCGGCCGAATTGACCCGCGATCTCGCCAAATCGGCGCTGGCTCGCATGAAAGCGCTCGCTGGATAGGCGGGAAGCGCCGGTTGCGGCGCAAAACCGGCCTCTGCTATACGGCACATAGGTTTTGCCGTGAGAGGCCTTATATAATGTCCGTCGACGCCACGACCGTCCGCCGCATCGCGCATCTGGCGCGCATTGCGGTTTCCGAGGACGAGGTTCCGCATCTCCAGGGCGAGCTCAATGCCATGCTCGCCTTCGTCGAGCAGCTCTCGGAGGTCAATGTCGAGGGCGTGGAGCCGATGACCTCGGTCACGCCGATGCAGATGAAAAAACGGCAGGATGTCGTCACGGACGGCGAGATCGCCGATGATATCGTTGCCAACGCGCCCGCGACCGAAGGTCACTTTTTCCAGGTGCCGAAGGTCGTCGAATAACTTTTAGGACGTGGTCCGATGTGTCTGCTTTGCGACGATGAGAAGGCCTATCAGGCCTACATGACCTATCTCGACAAGATGGAGCGGCAGGGCAAGGCTGCCGATCCCGACGTCGCCGTCAATGCCGTGCTCGACGAGATCGAGGCCGCCGCAAAAGCAGCCGCCAAAAAAGACGACCCGGCCAACGACAAGACCCTGTCTCCGTTCTTCTGTAGCCCGATCAATAAATGACCGATTTGACATCGCTGACGCTCGCCGCGGCCCGCAAGGGTCTCGCCGACAAGACTTTCACGTCGCTCGAGCTGACCGATGCGCATCTGTCCGCGATCGAAGCTGCGCGCGTGCTCAATGCCTTCGTCATGGAGACGCCGGACCAGGCGCGCAGCATGGCGCGCGAGGCGGACGCCAGGATCGCCAGGGGCGACGCCGGTCCGCTCGCCGGCATCCCGCTCGGGATCAAGGATCTGTTCGCGACCAAGGGCGTGCGCACCACGGCGTGCTCGAAGATCCTCGACAATTTCGTACCGACCTATGAATCGACCGTGACGTCGCAGCTCTGGCGCGACGGCGCGGTGTTGCTCGGCAAGCTCAACAATGACGAGTTCGCGATGGGTTCGTCGAACGAGACCTCCTGCTTCGGCCCGGTCGGCAATCCCTGGCGGCGCGACGGTTCGAACGCGACGCTGGTGCCGGGCGGCTCGTCCGGCGGTTCGGCCTCGGCCGTAGCGGCGCTGCTCTGCATGGGCGCGACCGCGACCGACACCGGTGGCTCGATCCGCCAACCGGCCGCGTTCACCGCGACCGTCGGCATCAAGCCGACCTATGGCCGCTGCTCGCGCTGGGGCATCGTCGCCTTTGCCTCCTCGCTTGACCAGGCCGGCCCGATCGCGCGCAGTGTGCGCGATGCCGCGATGCTGCTGCGCTCGATGGCCGGGCACGATCCGAAGGATACGACCTCGGTCGACATCCCGGTGCCGGACTACGAGGCTGCGATCGGCAAGTCCGTGAAAGGCATGAAGATCGGCGTCCCCAGGGAGTATCGTCTCGACGGCATGCCGGCCGAGATCGAGAAACTCTGGAGCGCGGGCGCGGACTGGCTCAGGAGCGCCGGCGCCGAGCTTGTCGAGGTGTCGTTGCCGCACACCAAATATGCGCTGCCGGCCTATTACATCGTGGCGCCGGCAGAGGCGTCCTCCAATCTCGCGCGCTATGACGGTGTGCGTTACGGCCTGCGCGAGCAGGGCAGGAACATCATCGAGCTGTACGAAAACACCCGGGCCGAGGGCTTTGGCGCAGAGGTGAAGCGCCGCGTCATGATCGGCACCTATGTGCTCTCGGCCGGCTATTACGACGCCTATTACCTGCGGGCGCAAAAAGTACGAACGCTGATCAAGAAGGACTTCGAGGACTGCTTCGCCAAAGGCGTGGATGCGATCCTAACCCCGGCGACGCCGTCGGCGGCCTTCGGCATCGGCGAGAAGGGCGGCGCCGATCCGGTCGAGATGTACCTCAACGACATCTTCACGGTGACCGTGAACATGGCGGGCCTGCCCGGCATCGCCGTGCCCGCCGGCAAGGACGCGCAGGGCCTGCCGCTCGGCTTGCAACTGATCGGCCGTCCCTTCGACGAAGAGACGCTGTTCTCGCTCGGCGAGGTGATCGAGCAGGCTGCCGGCCGCTTCACGCCCGCGAGGTGGTGGTGAATGTCGCCGCGTTCATCGCGAGCCTTGACGGCGCGGCGCCTGCGCCGGAATTGAACGCGTCGCTCGCCGGCCTCTGGTGGGCGGCCAAGGGCGACTGGGACCGCGCACACAGAATAGTCCAGGACGAGAGCAGCCGCGAGGCGGCCTGGGTGCATGCGTATCTGCACCGCGTCGAAGGTGATCTCGGCAATGCTGGCTACTGGTACCGCCAGGCCGGTCAGCCCGCGGCAAAGGATTCATTGGAAGCAGAGTGGGAGCGGATCGTTGCCACGCTGCTTGGGAGCAAGACATGAGCACGGCCACGCACAAGCTTCTCAAGGGCGCCACCGGCGATTGGGAGATGGTCATCGGCATGGAGATCCATGCCCAGGTGATCTCGAACTCAAAACTGTTCTCGGGCGCCTCGACCACATTCGGCGGGGAGCCGAACAGCCATGTCTCGCTGGTCGACGCCGCGATGCCGGGCATGCTGCCCGTCATCAACGAAGAATGCGTCAGGCAGGCTGTCCGGACCGGGCTTGGCCTCAACGCAAAGATCAATCTGCGTTCGGTGTTCGACCGCAAGAACTATTTCTATCCGGACTCGCCGCAAGGCTACCAGATCAGCCAGTACAAATCGCCGGTGGTGGGTGAGGGCGAGGTGCTGATCGAGCTCGACGGCGGTCGCAGCGTCACCATCGGCATCGAGCGGCTGCACCTGGAGCAGGATGCGGGCAAATTGCTGCATGACCAGTCGCCAAGCATGTCCTTTGTCGATCTCAACCGCTGCGGTGTGGCGCTGATGGAGATCGTCTCCAAGCCCGACATCCGCGATGCCGAGCAGGCGAAGGCCTATGTGACCAAGCTGCGCTCGATCCTGCGCTATCTCGGCACCTGCGACGGCGACATGGAGAAGGGAAGCTTGCGTGCCGACGTCAACGTCTCGGTACGCCGGCCCGGCGGTCCGCTCGGCACCCGCTGCGAGATCAAGAACATGAACTCGATCAACTTCATCGGTCAGGCGATCGAATACGAGGCGCGGCGTCAGATCGAGATCTTGGAAGACGGCGGCGAGATCGAGCAGGAGACGCGGCTCTATGATCCCAATAAGGGCGAGACGCGCTCGATGCGGTCCAAGGAAGAGGCGCATGACTACCGCTACTTCCCCGATCCCGACCTGCTGCCGCTCGAGTTCAGCCAGGAGTTCGTCGACGATCTGAAGGCGAAGCTGCCCGAGCTGCCGGACAAGAAGAAGACGCGCTTCGTCGCCGACTTCGGCCTGTCGGCCTATGACGCGAGCGTGCTGGTCGCCGAGCGCGAGAGCGCGGTATTCTACGAGACGGTGCTCGACAAGCTCGCCAACCGCGCGCGCGACGGCAAGATGGCGGCGAACTGGGTGATCAATGAGCTGTTCGGCCGTCTCAACAAGGAAGGCCGGGATATTACGGGCTCTCCCGTCAACGCGGAGCAACTCGCCGCGATCATCGACCTGATCGGCGAGGGCACGATCTCAGGCAAGATCGCCAAGGATCTGTTCGAGCTCGTCTGGCAGGAGGGCGGCGATCCCCGCGCGCTGGTGGAAAGCCGCGGCATGAAGCAGGTCACCGACCTCTCGGCGATCGAAAAGGTGGTCGACGACATCATCGCGGCCAATCCCGACAAGGCCGCGCAGGTCAAGGACAAGCCGCAGTCGCTCGGCTGGTTCGTCGGCCAGGTGATGAAGGCGTCCGGCGGCAAGGCCAACCCGCAGAGCGTCAACGACCTGCTCAAGTCCAAGCTCGGCGTCTAGCCTCGGCGTTCGAACGAGGTGACGAGTACGCTCCGTCACCTCGTTGTCGGCTCTCGGTGCGGCGCTCGCGCGCATCCTCGGCGGCAACTTCATCGGATCGACAGCGATGCGGCGACCGAATCGCAGGCACGCGATTCGCGCAAAACGGCGGTTTGCACACGCTCAGGCGAGCCTTCGTGCCGTTAAGCATGAAAATTTTTTCGTTGCCAAAACTCGCGACTCAGAGTCCGCGAAACGCCTTCGCGAGGCAATCGTGGGATCGACGATGCGCGTCGTCACATCGATCATGCGCGATGCGTGTGTGCAGAAAAATACTTTCTGCATAGTGTTTTTCTGCAATCGCATCTGTTGCAGACGCCGACGATGCGCCCACTCTCTGCGATCGCAAGCACATGTAATGCAGTGCGCTTGCGCCGCGCTCGCCAAGCGCACGCGCGTTGCGTCGTCAACACTTCTTTAAGCGAGACGCTGTTTTTTTCTTCGTGTTGGTGTATTCGGGATGAGTGCATTCGATCCCCGAGTGCACGCAGCGATTAAAGCCATCTCACACATCGGAGGGCAACATGGCCAAGAAAGCGAAGAAGGCGAAGAAGGCGAAGAGCGCAGTGAAGAAGACTGCGAAGAAGACCCGCAAGGTCGCGAAGAAGAAGAAGTAACTTCGCTTCTGAAGTTGCCGGCTCCAGATAGCCGGCACGTCATCAGCGCCTTCTAAGGGTTCTGGTCGACGATAGAGGGTGTCGGCGAGACATCAGGTCAACGGTCGGGTCGTCTCTTGCGGCCCGGCAGAAGAAACGAGTTTTCTTCGTTCGGTGCGGTTCTCCTCAAGGGCTCCGCAATTTCACAAGCGGCCTTCGGGCCGAAGTGAAATCTGGTCCTGACGTGTTCGCCGACGCCCTCGTTCTCTTGAGGCCGGGGCATTGCCGGCATTCCATTCCCCAGGCATTGCTGATCTGACTGCGACGCGGTCGCGCGCTTGCTCGCCCTGTCTTGGGCAAGCTGGGCGTTGCGCCCATGTCGGCTGTCTGCTGTAGCCCGAGTGCCGTTCTACGTGTGCAGTGTCATCGCCCGGCTTGGACCTGGCGAGCCAGTACAGCGCGGCGTCTCGACTGATGACTGCTGTCGGCGAAACACTCGGTCACGCGCCTGCGCGGGTGAGGACAGCGAGCGGCACGCGAGACCCCCACAACGCGCGTCCGACCCTGCGCGATGGTTATCGTTCTCCCAAAATCGCAGGGTAAACCGAATCTGACGAAGCGCAGAAGTGCTTGCAAGTCAGGCGCTTTTTGAATTCCCTGCGCAAACACCGCGCGCTCGCGTTTACGTCTGCTTCATCGCGATACTTAAACTGCCATTCAAATTTGCCCGCCATCATCGCCTCCAACAAGCCGGCAAACGGCATTGGGCAAAAAAGCCTCGGGGATGAGTTGAACAGCGCATGATCCCGGAAAAGTGGTCTTCCGGTTTTCCGGGAAGGATCATGCGAATTCAGAGTTGGACGGGAGCCGCGCTCGGGGAAACGGGGCGGCATAAGAAAAAGGGGATGCGACATGTTTCAGGGTACTTTCGATCTGGAGACGGCGACGCCGATCGGCGCGAGCGCGCTCTCGGACGTGCTGTTCGAACGCGGGATCTACTGGGCGAGCGGCCGCTCCGGCCTCGTCGACCTCGTCGCCGCGCATAAATGGTTCAACCTCGCCGCGCTGAAGGGCCGCAAGGACGCCGTCGCGCTGCGCCAGGAAGTCGCCGGGCAGATGTCGGAGGCCGAGATCTCGGCCGCGCAGCGTGAGGCGAGGGCGTGGGTTTCCGCCCACTGAGCGGAGAATCGCATCCGGAACCGCCCTTACGGGCACGCCCGGTTGAGCATGGGTCAGGGCTGCGATTCAGATCGCCCCGATAACCTGGAACCCTGCCGGCTGCAGGAGCCGGTGTGTCCAAGATCAAGGTCTCGGACTTTCCATGCCGGCGCAGATCCGGCGTCTGGTTCAACGTCCGGCCGGTGAGGCGGTGCCGACCTCGTCCTCGCATTGGCGAATCCGGCGGTCCGGCCACCGGAGGCGGACACATACATTACATACATAAAGACGCCGCGCATTGGTGGTCGCGCGCTGCGGATCCCTCCGGGTGCCTGAGCAGCCGCCCGCCTGGCAGCTTTCAGGTGAAAAGAACCCGCCGACCTCAATTCTGCCGCTTGCGGCTCGCCGCTGTGTCGGGCATACCCGGCATATTGGAGACGTGGCCGAGTGGCTGAAGGCGGCGGTTTGCTAAACCGTTATAGGCTTGTAAAGGCCTATCGAGGGTTCGAATCCCTCCGTCTCCGCCAGCCGAGCTGTGTCCGGCCCGGACACATGGGTAACAGGTCGTACCTGAGACATGGGTGACAACCTCGTGCCGTTCGGGTGTCGAGGGTTGCAGGGTCAGTCCACGCCT
>NZ_JADPJR010000121.1:0-776 GCF_023073535.1 Bradyrhizobium sp. 179
ATCCTTGATGGTGTGGACGGCCTCACCTCAACGGCATCATAGTGCCAAGCGTGGCCGCCAGGGAGCCACAAAGAAGGGAGACCGTCCGCGATGAAGTTTATCAGAATAGGCGTTGATCTCGCCAAGAACTATTTTCAGATTCACGCGCTATCTAGCGAGGCTGCGCCGGCCGTAAAGCGCAAGCTGACGCGCCGAACAATGCGCGAGTTTTTCTCGAAGATCGAGCCGTGCCGCGTTGGCATGGAGGCTTGCGGCTCAGCGCACTATTGGGCGCGCGAACTAAAGGCGATGGGACATGATGTATCTCTGATGCCGCCCGCCTACACAAAACCATATGTCAAGCGGGGTAAGAACGATGCCGTCGATGCGGAGGCCATCTGTGAAGCGGTCTCGCGACCTGCCATGCGTTTTGTGCCGATCAAGAGCGCTGATCAGCAAGTGACACTGATGCTGCACAAGACGCGCGAGCTGCTCGTCAAACAGCGAACGATGAGCGTGAACGCTCTACGCGGCCACCTAGCCGAATTCGGTCTTGTCGTCGCCAAGGGCACCGGCCGCGTCGACGAGCTTTTAGACCTCGCAGAAGCCGACACGACTCTTCCGGACGCCGCTGTCATGGCTGCAAGGGTTCTCGGTCAGCAAATTGATGCACTCGGAAGCGCGCTCGATGATTTGGAGAGGGAGATCGCCAAGGCCCACGCGCGAAGCGAGACGAGCCGTTCGCTCGGAGAAATTCCCGGCGTTGGCAAGCTTGTTGCCTCGGTAATTGCAGCCAG